>JBFWIO010000258.1:0-5154 GCA_050255955.1 Victivallaceae bacterium | reverse complement strand
GGGAATCACGCGTCGCCCCGCCTCGCGATCCGGGGCAGCTTCCGCGCCCCGAGCCGGGAATCACGCGTCGCCCCGCCACGCGATCCGGGGCAGCTTACGCGCCCCGAGCCGGGTATCTCGCGTCGCCCCGCCTCGCGATCCGGGGCAGCTTACGCGCCCCGAGCCGGGAATCACGCGCCGCCCCGCCCCGCGATCACCGTCTGTCCGGCTTCGCAACCCAAATACCGCTTCAGCACCCGGTTGAACTCGCTTCGCTTGAACTTCGCCAGCTTCGCCATCTCCCGCTCGCACTCATCCGCCGGTTCCCCGTAATACACCGACAACGCCGCATCATACAACCGCCCCGCCGGATCAGCAAGCATCCGCTCCAACGTAAATATCGCCCCGCTCCGGGCATCCTCAAACGCCCGCTTATCCAATCCCTTCTCCACCAGCTTCTTCACTTCCTCACGCAACAACCCCAACGCCAAATCCGCCTTGGCCGGTTCGGTAATCGCAAAAAATGTCACCATCCCCGGATAAAAACCGCTCACCATCCGCATCCCCGTACTGTACGCCAACGCATTGTCCTCACGAATCCGCTTGAACAAAGGACTCGCCAGCCCGTTCATCGCCTCCCCCAGAATCATAAACGCCAAATTCTCATCACACCGGCAGTCACAAATCCGATACGCCAGATTCACCACCGTCTGATCACGCTCCGTCACCTCAATCCGGCGCTCGCCCGGCCGATCCGGACTCCCCGGCGGCTTCTGCATCGGCACCGGCTCCGTCACCGGCGCAATCCGCGCCTCAAAAGCCGCCGCCGCACGCTCAATCTCATCCTCACGCAAATCGCCGCCAAAAGCCAGCGCCAACCGCGGATAATGAAACCAACTCCGGTAAAATCGAAGAAGATCATCCCTTTTGAACTTCACCAGCGACGCCTCGCTCCCCGCCACCCCGCGCCCATAAGGATGATCACCGTAAACCATCCCCGCCACCGTGCGGTCGGCAACATAACGCACCTGACACATCCGGCTGGCAAGCTCATCAATCGCATTGGCCCGCTCACGTTCAAAAATCCGCTCCTCCAGCCGCGGCTCGGCCAGCATCGTCAATACCAAATCCCAAATCGCCGCAAAATTCTTCCGCAATACATTTCCCTTGACCGAAAATGAATTCAACCCGGCACTGCAATCCAGCACCGCCCCCAGCGTCTCCAGCCGGTCGGCGAAAGCCTCCTCGTCCCATTTGCCGCCGCCGCAAGCAAGCAAATTCCCCAGAAGCCGGCTCGCACCGCTGTGCGCCGCGTCTTCATAAAGCGCCCCGCCCGGCAGCATCAGTGCAAATTCCGCCAGCGGCAGGGAATGATCGGGTGCCGAAATCAATTTCAATCCCGAGGGCCGCGCAAGTTCCATGATCGGCGAAACGTCCGCCGCAACCGCCTTTTTCATCGCCGCGCGAAGCTCCGGCGGCCGCTGAATCACCACGGCGAAACGGTCGGAATCACAATAACGCCGGGCCGCCGCGTTGACTTCGTCAACCGTCAGTCGCTCCAGCTTCTCCAGCGAACGGGCGGCAAATTCGGGGGTGCCGGCAATTGCCACCGATGCGGCGATCACCGCCGCAATGCCGTGATTGCCGCGCAGCGCCCGCAGCGCCTCCGCAAGCTGCTGGGTCTTTTCGCGCCGGACTTCGGCGGCGCTGAAGCCGCTTTTGGCGATCCCGTCCAATACCCGGAAAATACCGCGTTCAAGTTTTGCCAGTTTCGCCGGCGAAGCCGCCGCGGTGATGCCGAGAACGCCGCCGAAGTTCTGGACATAACTGTAAGCATCGATCCGGGTCGCAAGCTCGCGCCGCTGCTGAAGCTCCCGCACCAGGTGCGACGCGTCGCTCATCCCGAGCAAACCGGTCATCACCTCAATCGCCGCCAGCTCATCCGACGAAGCGTCCGGAAGATGCGCCGCAAGTCCGATCCTCCCGAGGGGATCGGCGAAAATCGTCTCCTCGCGCCGCCGCGCCACCAATGGCGGCTCGACCGGCAGAACGGGTTCGGCAAGCTGAGTCCCCGACCAGTCGCCGTGGAGTTTCCCGACCGCGTCGAACACCGCCTCCGCCTCCAGCGCGCCGACCGCCACCCAAAAGGTGCGGCCGGGCGTATAGCGGAGACGGTAGTAACGCTCGGTCATCTCGCGGCTCACTTCGGCGATGTTGCCGGGATAGCCGATGATCGGAATCCGGGCCGGATGCCGCAGATAAAGCGATTGCCACAGCCGCTCCGCCAGCCGCCGGTCGGGGTTGTCCCGCCCGAGCTCGCATTCGCGCAAGATGACATCGCGCTCGGCGACGAAACGCGCCTCGGGAAGTTCGGCGTGGCGAACCATGCTGGCAAGCACGTCGATCCCGGCTACCGCGTTGCGGGCGGGAAGCTCGGCGTAGTATAACGTATGGTCAAAACTGGTGTAGGCATTGACATCCCCGCCGAGCGCGTGAATGCGATCGCTCGCAGTGGTCCCGGCATAGTCGCGACACCCCTGAAAAAGCATGTGTTCAAGGAAGTGAGACAGCCCGCTGCCGAGGAATTCCTCCTCGTGAATGCTGCCGGTTTCGACCCGGCACTGGATTTCGGCGGAGGGCTGGCCGGGACGTTCAAGCACGTAGACGCGGAGGCCGTTGTCAAAGCTCCGCATCTTGATCGTTTCAAAAATTTTACGCATGGACTCAGTCGATTTTGGGAAGCGAACGGGTGTGGGTCTCAAGCTCCGGCTCCGGCTGCGGCTCAAACCACAGCGAGATTCGGTCGAAGTCTTCCTTGCGGTCTTCCGCCGAGGCGGAGAGAAGCGATGCGTCGATCATCTGGTAAACCAGATTGCCGACGTCGGGCGCGCCGCGCACGCCCCAGTCGGCAAGCACCGTCTCGGCCAGCGCGCCGTACTGCTGTTCGGCATATTTGAGGATCCCCGCGGTAAGTTCGGCGGCGCTGAGGTGGCGGCGCTTGCCGACCCGCTCGACCGCGAACTGAAGCGCCTCAACCACAAAGCCGTAAGCTTCCGGACGGTAGCGCCCGGATGCTTTGGCCAGTTCTCCGATTTCCTGCTCGAAATTTCTGTTGTCGCTCATCATGGTAGTTTTTCTTGACTCAAATATAGCGTACCGATTGAAAATTGCAACTTCCGGGGTTATTTTATTGCAAAGAAAACCATTCCCCCCGATTGAGGAGAGACACCATGCCGGCGCAAATCATTGACGGAAAAAAAATCGCGGATAAAATCAAGCAGCAGTGCGCCGCCGAGGCCGCCGAACTCAAAGCCCTTGGCATCGTCCCCGGTCTCGCCGTCGTTCTGATCGGTCACGACCCCGCCTCCCAGGTCTATGTCGGGTCAAAAGTCAAAACCTGCGCCGAACTCGGCTTTCACTCCGAAAAAATCGTGCTCGACGCCGACGCCACCCAAACTGAAGTTCTTGAGGTGGTCCGCCGCCTCAACGCCGATCCCGCCATCCACGGCATCCTGGTCCAGTCGCCGCCGCCGCCCCAGATCGACGAAAAAGCGATCATCGAAGCCATCGACCCCGCCAAGGACGTCGATTGCTTCCACGCCGTCAACGTCGGAAAACTCCTGATCGGCGAAGAAGGCTTCGCCCCGTGCACGCCCAAAGGGGTGCTGGTGCTGTTAAGCGAAAGCGGCATCGACCCCGCCGGCAAATCGGTGGTGGTGATCGGCCGGTCCAACATCGTCGGCAAACCGCTGGTCGCCCTCTTCCTCCAGAAAGCCAAAGGAGCGAACGCCACCGTGACGTGCGTCCACTCCGCGACTCCCGACATCGCTGAATACACCAAACGCGCCGACATCGTGGTTGCCGCCATCGGCAAACCCGAGTTCGTCCGCGGCACGATGCTGAAACCCGGCGCAGTGGTCATCGACGTCGGCATCAACCGCATTCCCGACGCCGCTTCGGCCAAGGGCTACCGGCTGGTGGGCGACGTCAATTTCAAAGAAGCAAGCGAAGTCGCCTCCTTCATCACCCCCGTCCCCGGCGGCGTCGGCCCGATGACCATCGCCATGCTGATGAAGAACACCCTCCTCGCCGCCCGCAAACAAGGTCAGCGCTGAGCGACAACGCCCGCTCGGCCGGTCTGCTTCGCTCAATCGCGCGTCGCAATTCGCGTTGCTCTTGCGCCGCTTGTTTCGCTCCCGCAGAGAGGAGCGGGCTCTGCCCGCGATGGGGGAGCGCTTCGCTCGCTATAAAGTGAGCAACCAGGGGTGATCGCCCCCTGGACGGCGACCAGCCGAACGCTGGCCGGGCCGCAAGCTGCGCTTGCTTGCTTTTTTTTTATTTTTCTTTTTGAAGGGATATTGCCATGAAAAACTTTCTCCACGACGAATTCAAGCAGCTCGGCACCGACTACAACTCGGTCGAAGAAGTCGCCCTGTACGACCAGCGGATGCGCCGCTTCCGCGATATCGACCGCGAAAACCGTGAACTGGTCACTCTCGCCGGACTCAAGCCCGGCTCCTCCGTCCTCGAAATCGGCACCGGCACCGGAGCCTTTGCCCGCGAAGCCGCCAAAGCCGGAGCCCGCGTCCACGCCATCGACATCTCGGCCGTCATGCTCGAATACGCCCGGCTCCGCGCCCGCGAGGAAAAACTCGACAACCTCACCTTTGAACTCGCAGGCTTCCTCAGTTTCGAGGCCAAGCCCGCATCGTTCGACGCCGTCGTCACCGGCCTTGCCCTGCATCACCTCTCTGACGTCTGGAAAGCAGTGGCGCTCAGCAAAATCCACCAAATGCTCCGTCCCGGCGGCGTGCTGCTGCTGCTCGACGTCGTCTTTGACTGGAAAGAAGAAGCGCCCGAAGCCTACTTCGAGCGCCTCCTCCAATACGCCCCCGGCAGCAAGGACAACTTCGCCAAACACATCGCCGACGAACTCAGCACCCTCACGTGGATCATGAACGGCCTGCTCGAACGCGCCGGCTTCACCATCGAAACCGATCACTGCGAAAACGATTTCCTTCACATCTATCAATGCCGGAAGAAATGATTTTCCGCGCCGTCTCAGGGTTCACCGGACGGGCATCCCGCTCTTTGCCCCGATAAATCTCAGCGGAAGCGGCCCACGGCGAGATCGACGTCGGCGCGGTGGGTCGGATCGGTCGGATAAGCCCGGAT
>JBFWIO010000257.1:0-5172 GCA_050255955.1 Victivallaceae bacterium | reverse complement strand
TCAATGCTGGTTTTCGCCGCCCTCTTCGCCGTCGCCGCCGAAGAGGAAAAACCGGCCAAATACGTTTTTTACTTCATCGGCGACGGCATGGGCTTTGAGCACCTCCAGATGGCCCGCGACACCACGTTCCGCAGCGCCGGCACCGCGATGCTCGACGCTTTGCCGGTGCGCGGCGCGGCCCGGACCAACAACGCCGAAGACCAGTTGACCGACTCCGCCGCCGCCGGCACCGCCCTCGCCTGCGCGGTCAAAACCCAAAACGGCATGATCGGCGTCGACCCCGACGGCAACAAACTCGACTCTATCGCCAAACTGGCCAAAATTCAGGGCCGCCGGGTCGCGGTCATCACCAGCGACGCCCTCAACGGCGCCACCCCGGCCGCCTTCTACGCCCATTCGCCAAGCCGCAAAAACACCGACGAAATCGCCCGCTGTTTGCCGATTTCGTCGGTCGATTTTTTCGGCGGCGGCCACTTCGTCGCCACCGACGAAACCCGCGCCAGTGTGGAAAAAGCACTCGCCGATGTCGGGTACACCGTCATGCGCGACCCCGCCGACCTCCATCAGGCCGCTTACGAAGATCTGCCGCTGGCCGCCACCCACAAGTGGAACTACTTCGAAATCAACCGCCCCGCAGATTCAAAACTGCCCACCCTGGCCGATTACACCACCAAAGCCGCCGAGCTCCTCGGCGACCATCCCGCCGGATTCCTGATCGTCGTCGAAGCCGCCAAAATCGATTGGGCAAGCCACACCAACGACGCCCCGGCGGCGATCGGCGAAATCCGCGAACTCAACCGCGCCGTCGGCAAGGCGCTCGCTTTCTACTACGATCACCCCGACGACACCATAATCGTAGTCACTGCCGACCACAACACCGGCAATCCCCAACTCGCCGGCCCCATCTCCGAAGAATTGATCAACGACCGCAAAGGCAGCGCCTTTTACGCCGCCGAACTGCGCAAAAATCAAGCTTATATGGCCGATCCCGAAAAAATGCTCGAACTCCTCAAAGACGCAACCCCCGAAGAACTGACCGCCGGCAAAGACCTGATCGCCAAAAACGGACCCAAACTCCCCGAAGAGTTCGCCGCCTTGCTCCAAAGTCAGCGTGACAAGCGCTTCGGCGTCACCTGGGGCACAAAATCCCACGCGCCAACCCCCGTCCCGGTGCTGGCAATCGGCCGCGGCACCGAAGTTTTCGAGGGCGAATACGAAAACACCGAGATCCCCCGCAAGCTTTTCAAGCTGATGGGCCTCATCGATCCCACCGAATAAATAACAATTTTTTTCGTTGCCACGCTTGATTTTCGGGCAAAAACGGCTATTTTATGCAACGCACCACAAATGTGGCGGGTTAGCTCAGTTGGTTAGAGCGTCGGAATCATAATCCGCAGGTCCCCGGTTCGAGTCCGGGACCCGCCACCACTTTTTTTTTGCCGCGAATCGCGGGAAATCTCGCGCCTTGCCGGTCGTCGGCCTTCAGTCACGTACTAAAGTACGCTCCTTCTTGCCTCCTCTGGCAAAACGCGACATTTCCTCGCGCTTCGCGGCAAAAAAACAGCGGTTGCGTCTACACGTTTTGAGCGAAGCACGCTTCGCGTGTTCGCGAGGGGGGGAGAGCGAAGCACGCTTCGCGTGTTCGCGGGAGGGAGCGAAGCACGCTTCGCGTGTTCGCGAGGGGGGAGAGCGAAGCACGCTTTGCGTGTTTGCGAACTTCGTTTGGCTTGTTCGCGGGTGGGGATTATCCGGAGAGCGGGCAAAAAAAAACCCCGGAGGTCCGGGGTTTGATCATTTGCCGATTACCAGCGGCTGCCGCCGCGGTCGCCGCCGAAGCCGCCTTCACGACGGGGCGGACGCTCTTCGCGCGGACGGGCTTCGTTGATAACCGCTTTGCGCCCGCCGATTTCAGTACCGTTAAGCTGGGTGATCGCCTTGTTGGCTTCCGCGTCATTGGGCATTTCGACAAAGCCGAAACCCTTGGATCTGCCGGTTTCCCGATCATTGACGATGCGAGCCGCGCTGACTTCGCCGAACTGCGAAAAAATTTCGGCAAGTTCGTCACGGGTCATCGAGTACGACAGATTTCCGACGTAGATATTCATTGCTTTCCCTTTCCGTGCCCCGCCTCTTTCCGAGTTTGTTTCGGGGCATGTGTTGAACTGCGCGTTGATCCCTGATAAGGAATCATTTTCATGATTCCATAGGTTGTCATTTCTCTTAAGACCCGATTCCGATGGGAGGAGCCGGCTGCCAGGGGGTAACGCGAACGGAAAATCAGTCGGAAACCGCCGGATGGGCCTTTTGGTGAACACGGCATTGCACCGCGTCGGCACTACTTCATAAAACTTTTATTCGTTCCGTTTTCATCCTGCATCCGGCAGTGGATTGCGCGTTGATTTTGCCCCGGGTCCTGATTCTTGACGAACCGCAAAATCTTCTCAACAAAACTCTTCTGCAACCGTTTCTTCTTTATTTCTTATTACGGAAGTTCCCCCGGGGGAACCTGCCGACCTATATGTAATATTGTATAAAAAAAAAAGAAAATGTCAAGAGATCATCACTAAAAAAGCAAAAAAAGTACAAAAATAATGCAAACTTCGCGGTTTTTCAGTAAAAAAACAGTGAATTCTTGCATTTTACGGCGCAATCCGGTTCATTATATATATATGAATAAATTGACTGAATACTCCCGTGAGTGGGAAAAAAACATCCGTATCGACAGTTCCGACCGCCGCCGCCGGATCGGCATCCGGATCGAGGACGGCATCGTGGTGCTGCTGGTTCCCGCCGGATTTTCCGCCGTCCGGCTCCGCCGGATCGTGGTCGACAACCGCGATCTGATCGACCGGATGCTCGCCGCCGCCGCCGGCCGCCCCGCCCCCCGCCCGATGCCCCCCGTCGAGCACGGCGCATCTTTCCCCCTGCTCGGCGTCGAGTATCCGATCGCCGTCGATCCCCTCTCCCGCCTCGCACCCCGGCTGGAAGAAGGCGTCATCAAACTCTCCGGCCGCGACGACCGGCTGCCGGCGCAACTCCTCGCCTTTTATCGCCGCCAGGCCGCCGATATCCTCAGCGCCAAAGTCGCCGCCGCCGCCGGATTGTACCGGATCGAAGTCGGCGAAATCAAAATCAACTCCGCCGCCTCCCGCTGGGGTTCGTGCTCCTCCGACGGCAACCTCAACTTCTCCTGGAAACTGATTCTCTGCGCCGACCCCCTGGTCGATTACGTGGTCGCTCACGAGCTCGCCCACCGCTTCGAAATGAACCACTCCCCCGCCTTCTGGCAAAATGTCGCCAAACTTTGCCCCCGCTACCGCGTCTGGGAAAAACTCCTGCGTGACGAGGGCGAACGCTTCCGCAACTGGAATTTTTGAACCCCCGGGCATTTTGGCTTATTTAGGGATAAGCTCTAACCTGGATGTTGCATGAAGCGCCGGAAATATATCGCAATCATTATGGATGGCAACGGCTTGCAAATACCGCAGTCCGATAGCAGCGCTATCGGAGAGGATTTTGCAAGATGGTTGCCGCCAGAATGATGCGATAGATTTTTCGGCCATTCATGCAATAACCAGGCTAAGCCGGAACTTGCGATAAACTATATAAAAACCGGTTTATAGATTTGCAAATCATCAATTCCACGGCATATTATCAATGTGGCAAAGTGATTTTCAACCCAACGCAAGGAAACACGCTTATGTTCATGGAACCGACTTTCCGCTGGTACGGCCCCAAAGACGGGGTCCCGCTCTCCCACATCCGCCAGACCGGAGCCACCGGCATCGTGACTTCGCTCCACGAAATTCCCTATGGCGACATCTGGCCGGTCGAGGCGATCCGCGAACGCTGCCGGGTCATCGAAGACGCCGGCATGAACTGGAGCGTCATCGAGAGCCTGCCGGTGCACGAAGACATCAAGCTCGGCGCCGCCTCGGTCGCTAAACTGCTTGAGAACTACAAACAGTCGATCCGCAACCTTGGCCAGGTCGCCTCCGCCCCCCGGGTGATCATCTACAACTTCATGCCGGTCCTCGACTGGGTTCGCACCGATCTTCAGTACACGCTCCCCGACGGCGCGCGCACCCTCTATTTCGACCAGACCCAGTTCGCCGCCTTTGAAATGTTCATCCTCAAGCGCGCCGGTGCCGAAAAAGACTACACCGCCGACCAGTGCGCCCGCGCCGAAGCCTATTTCAAAACCCTCTCCGCCGATCAGGTCGAGAACCTCAAACGCTCGATCATCGACAATTTCCCCGGCTTCAAAGGCGTCACCATCGAGGACGTCCGCCGAATGCTCGGCCGCTACGACGGCGTCAGCCGCGCCCAGCTCGAAGACAACCTCCGCAACTTCCTCGCCGCCGTCACCCCGGTCGCCGAGGAGAACGGCTGCCGCATGGCCATCCACCCCGACGATCCGCCGCGCTCGATCCTCGGCCTGCCCCGCATTTTCAGCAACCTCGCCGATGTCAAGCGCCTGCTCGCCGACGTCGATTCCCCGGCCAATGACATTTGTTTTTGCACCGGCAGTTTCAGCGCCGGCAAACAGAACGAAGTGGTTTCGATGTTCAAGAGCTGCGCCGACCGTGTCGCTTTCCTCCACCTCCGCAGCACCCAGCACGAGGGCGACGGCAACTTCTACGAAGCCGGCCACCTCGAAGGACGCGTCGATATGTACGAAATGGTCAAAGCCGTCTGCGCCGAACAAATCCGCCGCCGCGAAGCCGGACGCGCCGACTGGCGCATCCCCTTCCGCCCCGACCACGGCCACGATATCATGGACGACCTCGCCAAAGGCCCCTGCCCCAACCCCGGCTACCACGCCATCGGCCGCATGCGCGGCCTCGCCGAAATCCGCGGCCTCGAACTCGGCATCATGCGAAGCCACTTCCCGCAAGCCCTTTGACACCCTCATTCTCGGGGGAGAAGAAAAAACTTTTTGAAAAAAGCCGAACGTCGGCTGCGGTTTTTTCTTCTCCCCCGAACCCCCTCATCTTTTACAAAAACTTTTACGTACTGCGCTTTTTCTTTTTTGCGATGCAAAAAAGAAAAAGCGCTGGGCATAGAAAGGTTGGGAAAATGGGGAGGAGTTCAGGGTAGAAAGAAAATTTAACGACCCCGATGGCCGAATCCAGCGCCGTCTTCTTCTCCTCCCCATCTAATAAAAAAAAA
>JBFWIO010000256.1:0-5173 GCA_050255955.1 Victivallaceae bacterium | reverse complement strand
AGCGCAAAGGAAGCCGGCACATTGAGCCACAAGGCGGTCAGAATCGCAATCGCCAGAAACGACGAATAGTGAACCATGACGCAGACGATCCAGAATTTCTTGCGGTGAAAATAGCGCTGCTGGAGCATCGCGCCGATCATCTGCATCGGCAGGAAAAGCAAACTGATCGACATCACGAAGCCGATCTGCGCCTTGGTCAGATTAAGCGCCAGCAGCAGCCCCGAGAAAATCGGGCCGCCGACCGCCGCGCCGAAAAAGCACCAGATCACCGCGGCGATGATCATATAATTCATGTAGCGCCTGATTAAACGAGGCGGGATGGTGTGTTCACTCATCGGACTGGGTCACTCCTGTACTCAATTCACCGGTTGATGTTGATTCAAAAAATTGCGCCAGGGCATCCTGCCACTCCGGCATCGGTCTTAGTCCGGCGGCACGCAGCGCCGCTTTGTCGAGACTTGAATTGGCCGGGCGGCGGGCGGGGCGGGGAAACTCGGCGCTGGTACAGGGAACCACCCGCTGCGCCACCCCGGCCCGGCGGAAAATTTCACAGGCGAATTCGTACCAGGTGCATTCACCTTGGCAGCTGACATGAAAAATCCCCTGTAGATCGGGTCTCAGAATCAGTTCCCGCAAGATATCCGCCAGCGCAAAAGTTGAGGTCGGGTTGCCTCGCTGGTCATCCACCACTTTGAGTTCCGGCCGGGAGCCGTCGGTGAGTTTGAGCATGGTTGCGACGAAACTTGGCCCGCCCGGTCCGTAGAGCCAGGCGGTGCGGCAGATGAGGTGGCGCGACGGCAGAATTTCCTGGATCGCCTGTTCCCCCGCCAATTTGGAGCGGCCGTACACCGTCTCCGGGGCGGTCGGATCATCCTCCCGCCAGGGACGGTCGGAGCGTCCGGAAAAAACATAGTCGGTGGATATCGCAACCAGGCGGGCGCCGATTTCCCGGCAGGCGGTCGCCACATTGGCCGAACCGGCCGCATTGACCTTGAACGCGAGCTCGGGGTTGCTTTCGCAAGCATCCACCGCAGTCATCGCGGCGGCGTGAACCACCACTTCGGGGCGGATTTCGCCGAAGACCCGGCGCACCGTGTCAAGATCGGTAATATCGCAATCGGCCCGGCCGAGCGCAACCGGCCGCCAATCGCGCCAGCGGTTCCGCAGCGTCCGCCCGAGCATTCCATTTCCACCGGTAATCAAAAGTTTCATGACCGCAATCGTTCCGTATCGATGCCGGCCTGACGGAACACGGCCCGATTGTACGACTCAAAAAAATTATTCCGTTCGTCAGCGAAACCGCGAGGCTCAATGAGCTTGAGTCCGTCAAGCTCCAGATCAGTCACTTTCATTTGGGGATACCGACTTTAATCCTCTATTGGGGACCTCTTTTGGGTTTGCCGGATACAATATCACCTTTCCGATGAAAATCCAGCTGAATCCGATAAAAATAGAAAATATCGTTTTTTTAACGTTCCGACCTGTAAAAATACTGAAAGTAACCTATATTATGGCGAGTCAAAGCAATCCGGAATGTGGAATGGCCGAAAAAGTAAACAAAACCAGTCGTAAACAATCGAAAAGCAGTCTTGGGCGAAATATGCTGCTGCTGCTTTTCGTGTTGCTGTTCATCATCACGCTGGTCGTCACCGGCTTCATTTTTTTATCCCGCACGTTGTTCACCGAGAACGACCGCTTCATTTTGCGCAATTTTGAACTGACCGGCCGGGCGCCGGGCTACTGGAGCGGCCGCAGCGCCGAACTCGCGCGCCGGCTGGAGCTCAAAGTCGGCAGCGACAATATCTTCCAGCTCAAGCTCGCCGATCTCAGGCGGAAACTGCTGGCGATTCCGTCGATCGAGAGTTGCACCGTCCGCCGGGTCATGCCGGACACCATCAAAGTCGAACTCATCGAACGGATCCCGCGCGCATCGATCAACAACCCGCGTTCGGAATGGGTGATCGACTCCGAGGGCATCATCATGTCGCGCTTTGAATCAATGCAGATCCCGACCCAGTTGCCGGTCTTCTCCGGATTTGCGGCCAATGAGCAACCCGAAGTCGGCAAAGTCTTCGCCCCGGCGTTACCGGCGGTGAAACTCTTGATGAACACCATCCGCAACTATCCGGACATCTCGATCATCTATGTCAACAGCAACAAGGCGGGAAAACTGGAATTCTCGATGCGGTTCCAGAACCAGCGGATCTACCGCGCCACTTTTCCGGCCAAAAGCGACGCGGGCTACCTCCTGCGGATGCTCCAGAGCGCGATCATCAGCGCCCGGATCGCGGGGGACACCCGCACCAATTTCGATCTGTCGTTTGACGGCAACGTCATATTGCAGTAGCTTGTATCGAGTCCGTCCCGGACGGAGAAATAACCCACATCACCGGAGGAAAGTATGAAAAAGACCCTGATGATCCTTGCCGTCGTCGCCATGTGTCCGCTCTTCGCGGGAGAAGACCTGTCGATCAACGGCGAATTCAAAACCGTCAAAAACAATCTTCCCGAGGGCTGGATTTACAACATCAGCACCAAGCCGACCGGAACCCTCGAAATGGTCAAAGTCGATGACAAAAACGCGCTCAAGTTCAACGCCCAGAGCAGCGACGTCCATACGTACTTCGACAAAAACTTTCCGGCCGCGCCCGGCGAACGTTATGAAATCGAAGCCAAATTCACCGGCAAGGGCAAAGTCGGCGTCGGCTTGTACTTCTACGACGCCAAGGGCGCGTGGATCAGCGGCGACTACAACGTCAGGGTCGATCTTGACGGCAGCGCCGAAGTCAAGCGGATCATCGACATCCCCGCCCCCAAAGACGGCAAAACCGTCGCCCTGATCCGGATCGCGGTAATCGCCTACAAGGGCACCGACGCCACCTTGACCGAAGTCGAAGCCGAAAAACTCTGATCCGGTAACACCGCAAGCCCCGATTCCCGTTCGCGCGGGATCGGGTTTTTGCTTTTTTGCGGACAAAGGAGGCGGGAATGGATCAAATCACCGGAGCGTTGCCCCCGCGCCGCCCGGCCGGGACGATGCTGTCGGCAGGATGTGCGGCAACGGCAATTGCGGTTCTTGCGATCGCCTTTGGCGGCAATCCGGCGCGGCTTTGGCAAGTCATTGCCGAAGTGCCGAACTATGGGCTGCCGCTGCTGTTGCCCGGCCTGATCCCGGCGGGAATTTACCTGATCCGGCGGCGGCGGCAGCAAGACTGGCTTCATCTCGGTTGCGCCTTCGCCGTCTGGACGGTGATTGTCTACAGTGGAATTTACCTTGCCGCTGATCGAGTTTGTCGCCGGGAATGCGACTATTACCGGGCCCGGATTGCCGGGTCTATCCAAGTCCTCGGCCCGCAGGTTGCGGCGGCGCGACTGGCGGAACTCCGCAACGGGAGAATCCTCGCGCGAACTATGCCTAATTCACGCAAGATTGCGACCCTCTCGCAGCGACTGGAATTGGAGGATCACCCCAACCTCATGGTCGGCCTGACGGGAATCAAAGTCATCCTGCTGAACGGAGTGATCGGCTTGGCGCTGCTGACCGGACTGTTGATCATGCCGAAACCGGCCGGGCGAACATGTTCCCGATTCGCCCTGGCCGGTTCATTGCTGTTTTTTGCCGTCACGGTCATGGTCTATTTCCAAAACGACCGCCGGATCGGTGAAGATTTCGCCTGGCTCAGTGCCGGGATCGAGGCTGAATACCCGGACAAACTCACTCCGCCGTCGCCCGCAGCGACGCGAAACTGATCTCGGCATTGGCGGCGGCGCCGACGAAAAGCCGGGCGTAGGCCGGGATCGCGTCCTTGACCGGAGCGACCTCAAAGGTGTGGCTGTAGGTCGCCGCTTCCGAAGTCACCGGCGTGACAAAGGGGAAAATGCCGAGCGATTTGTTGTCCTTGTCGTAGAGATAGATCCCGAACTGGAGTTCGCCCCGGCCTTTGGCGACCGCACTCAGCGTGATCTTGCGGCCGGGCGCGGTGGCGGTGCGGAAACCGGACGTAAAAAGCTGGGACGGCACCGTGCTCGCGGTGATGGTCACCGGGAAATCGCCGCCGTTCATGGTGAGCTTGCCCCAGGGTTCATTCCATTTGTTATTGTTCATCTTCCAGGCGTCCGGCTCGACGGCGCCGGCTTTGGCGCTGAAACTGTCGTTGAATTTCAATTTGACCGCGCCTTTGTCCACTTTGCGGGCGGCGATCTCGCGGACTTCGATTTGCGAATCCGGCGCGGCGCCGAAGTAGATCCGCGCTTTGGCCGGGGTCATTCCCGGCTTTGACTCGACCGGAATGACCGCGGTGTAATCGGCGAAGTCGGCGCCGAGCTTTTCGCTCTCGCCGAAAACGCCGATGGTCTTGCCGTTGTCGCTGTAAACATAAATGCCGAATTCCACCGCGCCTTTGCCGCGCGCACTCACTTTGACTTCAAAAAGCTCCCCCTCTTTGGCGTCGTAAGTCCGGGTATGGGTGAACATCTGGGTATTTTTGGCGGTGCTTTTGATCGCAATCCGGGCTTCGTCGCCTTCTTTGCGGACGGACACCTCGCCCCAGGGCTTGTTCCATTCGCCCTGATTTTGCTGCCACTTGGCCGGTTTGTCGCCGTTGAGCTCGCGGAATTTGCCGTCAAGCTCCAAGTCCTCCGTCCCGAAGACCGAGAGTCCCACCGCGGCCGCCATCGTCCAGATCGCAAACTTCATCATTACCTCCCTAAAAATAGAATTCAACATCCAGGTGCGACAATTTCGCATTCAGGATTTTCTCCAATTCAAGCGCCGCCCGGCGGCTCTCCAATTCCTGGACGATGAACAAAGACGCATCGCCCAGCGGAAGATAGGAGGCCGGCACACGTTTGTTGATCCGCAGCAAAAAGAGACCGTAGGGCTGCTCGATGATCTCCGACCAGCACCCCACCTCAAGTTCAGCGGCGATTCGCATCTGGAATTCCGGCGACAAGCGCCGGTCGAGCGGCTCGCGCAAGGCGGCCCGGACCGATTCATACTTCTCCCCCTGCCGCAAACGCGCCTGCGCATCGAGCAGCGCCTGCCGCCCGGCTTCGGTCGGTTTCACCGCTATTTCGTCACATTCGAGTTGCGCCGGGATCAGGAAATCACGCTGGTTCGAGCGATAGTACTCCTCAATGTCGGTATCGCTGATGTTAATCTTCTCCGGCTTTG
>JBFWIO010000255.1:0-5182 GCA_050255955.1 Victivallaceae bacterium | reverse complement strand
TCCACAAGAGGGCTCCGCGCCCTCTTGACTCCGCGCAAGGGCGCGGCCCTTGACCAGGTAACTTTGGGAAACGAATCGTCACATGAAAATTTATCACCATAGCACAACCGCGCTGGCCGCGCTGGGGCTCGCGCCCCGGCCGGACCTGCAACCGATCGACGACCGCTACCCGGTCCGGATCACCGACTATTACCTCGGCCTGATCAATCCCGCCCTCGGCGAAGCCGACCCGATCTACCGCCAGTGTTTGCCCGATCCGGCCGAGCTCTCCGACACCACGTCAAGCTTTGTCCCCCTGAGCGAAGTCGAACAAATGCCGGTTTCCCGCCTGATCCACCGCTTTGCCGACCGCGCGGTGCTGCTGGTCACCGCCAACTGTTTAACCCACTGCCGCTTCTGTTTTCGCAAACGCGGCTGGATGAGCGGCGCCGCCGAGCCCGATATCACCGACGCGGAATTGACCGCGGTCGCCCGGCACCTCCGCCAAACCCCCGCCATCAGCGAAATATTGATCTCCGGCGGCGATCCGCTGACCCTCGGCCTCGACCGCATCCGCCGGATCATCGAAACCCTGCAAAGCACCGGAACGATCCTGACCCTCCGGCTCGCCACCCGCTTGCCGGCGGTCGCCCCCGATTTGATCACACCGGAACTCGCAAGTTACCTCGGCGGCGTTCCCGGTCTATGGCTTGCCACCCACTTCAATCACCCGCGCGAAATCACGGAAAAATCCTCGGCGGCATTGACCCGATTGGTCCGCGCCGGGGTGCCGGTGATCAACCAGACGGTGTTGCTAAAAGGGGTCAACGACCGCCCGGAAATCCTCGAAGAACTCTTCCGCGCCCTGACCGGACTGCGGGTCAAGCCTCACTATCTCTTTCACGTTGACCCGGTGCGCGGCGTCCGCCACTTCGCAACCGGGATTCAATGCGGACTCGACATCTTGCGTGCTTTCCGCCCCCGCCTCTCCTCGCTGGCCGTCCCCACCTTTGCCATCGATCTCCCCGAGGGCGGCGGCAAAGTCGCCCTCCAGCCCGACTACCGCATCAACGGCCAATACCCCGACATCCAAAACTCCCGCCTGATCACCTACCCCGAACCTCAAAAATAAAAAAACAACGCTTGAACTTTTTTGCATCGCAAAAAAGGTCAAGCGCCGTACTCAAAAAGGTTTAAAAAGAGGGAGGGGGCCGGGGGGAGGTTAAATTTTTTCTCCCTCCCCCGGCATTTTCCTCAACTTTGCGGTCAGCCGTTGGCCTGGCAGGCGGTGATCGCGATTTCGGCGACGATGTCGTCGGCGGAGCAACCGCGCGAGAGGTCGTTGAGCGGCTTGGCGAGGCCCTGGAGGACCGGGCCGTAGGCTCCGGCGCCGGCGAGGCGCTGGACCAGCTTGTAGGCGATGTTGCCGGCGTTGAGGTCCGGGAAGATCAGCACGTTGGCGGCGCCGGCGATCGGGCTGCCCGGGGCTTTGGCCGCGGCGACGGCGGGAACCAGCGCGGCATCGGCCTGAAGTTCGCCGTCGGTGACGATGTCGAGGTTTTGGGCGGCGACGAGGGCTTTGAATTTCTCCGCGGCTTCCTTGACTTTGACCAGAATTTCATGCTCGGCGCTGCCTTTGGTCGAGAACGACAGAAAGGCGACCCGGGGCTGCTTGCCGAAGAGTGAACGGTAGCTGATGCTGGTGGCCAGCGCAATATCGACCAGCTGGTCGGCGTCGGGATTGGGATTGACCCCGCAGTCGGCGAAGAGGAGCACATTGTCGCCGGAGACGGTCGGAGTTTTGAGGTCCATCACGAAGTTGCTGCTGGCGATCTTGATCCCCTTGGCGGTGCCGATGCAGTGAAAAGCGGCGCGGAGCATGTCCGCGGTCGAAGCGATACTGCCGGCGACCAGACCGTCGGCGAGGCCGTTGCGGGTCATCATCGCACCGAAGTAGATCCGGTTTTTCATCGCTTCGGCGGCCTTTTCCGGAGTCATGCCTTTGGCTTTGCGCATTTCGTAGAATTCATTGCTGAATTTGGCGAACTCAGGAGAGTTGAGGTAGTCAAAGGATTCAAAAAGGCGTTCGGTAATCTGCCCTTTGGCACAGGAATCGGCGAGTTCGGCTTCGCTGCCGAGGACGATCACGCGCTTGGCGATACCGGCTTTGACGGCTTTGTCGGCGGCGACCACGACCCGGGGGTCGTTGCCTTCGGGAAGAACAATGGTTTTGGCGGCGGCGCGGGCGCGCGCGGTCAGAATTTCAATCGCGGACATTTGACGATATTTCCTTATTCGACATGACTTTTGAGGGTTTCGACGACGTTGCGGGCGATCATCAGCTCTTCATCGGTGGGCATTACCAGCACCTTGCATTTGCTGTCCGGCGTGGAGATGAGGCCGGGTTTGCCGGCGGTGGCGTTGTTGGCATCGAGGTCAACGTTGATGCCGAGACCGCCGAGTTTGACCAGGATGCGCTCACGGGTGTAGCAGCTCCATTCGCCGATGCCGCCGGTGAAGACGATCGCGTCAGCGCCGCCGAGGAGGGCGTAATACGCGCCGATGTACTTGATCACCCGGCGCGTGAACATCCGGCGGGCGCGCAGGGCCTGCTGGTCGCCGCGTTTTTCGGCGGCGATGATGTCGCGCATGTCAAAGCTCTGGATGCCTCCGACGCCGTAGAGACCGCTTTCTTTGTTGAGCAGACGGTCAACTTCCTGCGGCGTCTTGCCGAGATCGATCAGCCGCAGCACCACCGCGGGATCGAGGTCGCCGCAACGGGTGCCCATAACCAGCCCCTCAAGCGGGGTCATGCCCATGGTGGTGTCGATTACGATGCCGTTGTTGATCGCCGCCATGCTGCAGCCGTTGCCGAGGTGGCAGGTGATCAGTTTGAGTTTCTCAAAGGGAGTGCCGAGGAACGCACCCGCCGCTTTGGCGACGAAGTTGTGGCTGGTCCCGTGGAAGCCGTAGCGGCGGATGCCGTATTTGGTGTAAAGCTCGTAAGGCACCGCATACAAATACGCCTGCGGCGGCATGGTCTGGTGAAAGGCGGTGTCGAAGACCGCGACGTTGGGCACGCCGGGGAAATTGAGTTCGCACGCTTCGATCCCGGAGAGATTGGCCGGGTTGTGGAGGGGGGCGAGGGCGAAGCAGTCGCGGATGATTTCCTTGACGTCGCTGCTGACCAGCACCGGGCGGGTGGCGCGTTCGCCGCCGTGAACCACGCGGTGGCCGAAGGCTTCGATTTCGCTCATCTTTTTGATCACTCCGATTTCCGGATCAATCAGTTTTTCGCAGATTGCCCGGAGTGCTTCGACATGATCTTTGACCGGGGTGACGCCTTCGAATTTGGCGCCGTCGGCCCGTTTGTAGATGAGGTTGGGCTTGTCGGTGCCGAGCCGCTCAAAGAGACCTTTCGCCAATACCTGTTCTTTGCCCATCGAAAAAAGCGTGAACTTCATCGATGAACTTCCGGCGTTTACGACCAGAACTTTCATTTTCTTTCCTTCTCAACGGTTGGTCGGCAGGCCCCCCAAACGTTTTTTGCACTCTGGTGTTTCGTTTGCCAGAAAGCAAAAAGCGTTTCACACCGGTTGCCCGCCATGATAAAATCAGCCGGAAGGAACCCCCTCCGGCTGCGACACAATTTTACTTTTTGCGGAAAACGATCCGTCCCTTGGTCAAGTCGTAGGGCGACATTTCCAAGGTTACCGAGTCGCCCGGCAGGATGCGGATGAAGTTGAGCCGCATCTTGCCGCTGATGTGCGCGTTCACCATGTGTCCGGTCTGAAGTTCGACCTTGAACATTGTGTTCGGCAACAGCTCTTTGACTGTGCCTTCAATTCGGATTACATCGTCTTTGGCCACGTTAAAATCTCCGGTTCGTTGTCAGTTACTAAGACCATATGTTCAAAATGGGCGGAACGTTTGCCGTCCTGCGTTCGTACAGTCCACTTGTCGTCAGGGTCGATGGTGACCCGGTAGGTGCCGAGATTGAACATCGGCTCGATCGCCAGCACCATCCCGGGTTCCAGGCGGACGCCGCGATTGGGGGTGACGTAATTGGGAATTTCCGGCGGCTCGTGAAGCTTGATGCCGCAGCCGTGTCCGACGAAATCACGGACGATGGCGATGTTGTTTTTGCGGGCGACGCTCTCGATCGCCGCGCTGATGTCGCGGATGTAATTGCCGGCGATCGCGCGGGAAATCCCCGCCGTCAGCGCCCGGCTGGTGGTGTCGAGCAGCAACTGGTCGCGGGGCGACAGCGGCGCACCGAGTCCGAAAGTGATTGCCGTGTCGCCGATCGCGCCGTCAAGCTCAATGCCGAGATCGATGCTGACCAGGTCGTCGGCCGCCATGATTCGGTCGGCCCGGGCGATGCCGTGGACGACTTCGTCATTGAGCGAGATACAGATGTTGCCGGGATAGCCGTGGTAGCCGAGAAAGGCGCTTTTGCCGCCGGTTTCTGCGATCAGACTGGCGGCTATCCGGTCAAATTCAAGGGTGCTCATGCCCGGAACCGCGATTGCCGCGAGGCGGTCGCGAACCAGCGCTGTCGCCTGGGCGGCGCGCCGGATGCGGATGATCTCCTCGGGGGTATGGATGATCGCTTTGGGCCGTGATACCATAACGTCAAGCCTCAAGTTCTTTGAACAACCGAACTACGGTGACGTCTTTGTCAAGCTGCGGGATTTCCAGCAGCAAGCCGGCCTTGGTGTAGTATTCGATCAGGGGCGCGGTCTGGTCGTGGAAGACCTGGAGCCGTTTCTGTGCGGTTTCGAGAGAGTCGTCGGGGCGTTGGACGAGTTCGCCGCCGCAGTGGTCGCAGACGCCCTCTTTTTTCGGTTTGGCGAACTGTTTGTTGTAGGTGACGCCGCAGCTTTTGCAGTTCATCCGGGCGGTCAGGCGCTGGATCAGCAGCTCCTCGGGGGCCGAGAGATAAATGACTTTGTCGAGTTTGCGGCCAAGCGAGGCGAGCGCCGAGTTGAGCAATTCGGCCTGGGCGATGGTTCGCGGGTAGCCGTCGAGAATGAAGCCCTGTTCGCAATCGGGCTGCTGGAGCCGGGCGCGGACGAGGTCGGCGACGAGTTGATCGGGGACCAGTTTGCCTTCCTTCATAATGCCTGCGGCGAAGCGTCCGATTTCGGTTTCCCGTTTGATTTCGTCACGCAACAGATCGCCGGTGGAGATGTGGGCGAGC
>JBFWIO010000254.1:0-5206 GCA_050255955.1 Victivallaceae bacterium | reverse complement strand
CCGGCTCGGAGTCACGAGGCCGTCGGTCGGCCGACCGGATCGGCATCCCGAGGCCGACGGTCGGCCAGCCTCGCGATTACGGGGCAGCTTACGCGCCCCATTTGCCAAATCCGCTTTGCGGGTATAAAGTATGTCAAATTCCAAAACGAAAGTGTATGCGATGAAACCCCTGCTTCTCCTCCTCGGCCTCGCCTCGCTCCCGCTTTTCGGCGGCGACATCCTCTATCAGGACGACTTCGCCAAAGACAACGGTCAATGGTACCGCGAAGGCGGTCGCTCCGTCGAATTCAAAGACGGTCGACTGGTCATCGACGCCGACGCCCCAGACAAGAAAACCGGCATCGTAGCTACCGTCTGGAATCGGCAACGCTTCGCCGGCGACCTCCAGATCGACGTCGACGTCTGCGTCGAGAGCTCGCTTACCAATACCAACAACATCAACTTTTTCTTCTACTACACGGTGCCCCCGGATAACGCCGACCCGCTGCTCACTACCGATCAGCGTCAGGACGGCAACTATTCCGCCTACCACAAACTCAATGGTTATATCGTGACTTTTCTCAATTCGCCTGAAAACAAGGATGCGGCGCGGGTTCGCATCCGCCGCTGTCCGGGCTTTAAGTTGTTGAAGGAAACGTATGCCGGGGAGAACAAGCAGGGTACGGTTTACCGCCTGACGATTACTCGCCGGGGCGACAAGATCGCGTTCAGTGTGGATGGTAAACAATTGTTGGAAGCGACTGATCCCGAGCCGTTCAAAGACGGTTATTTCGGGTTCCGCACGTTTCAGACCAAACTGTGGTTCGATAATCTGGTGATTCGGCGGTTGGGGCGACCGTCGCCCTCGGAGTAACCGATCCGGTCGGGCGACCGTCGCCCTCGGTATACTTCGCCGGTCGCTATCGCTCTCTCGGCTCGGGGGGGGGACGGTACGATTCGTAGTTCGGGGCGCGTTAGCTGCCCCGTAATCGCGAGGCGGGCCGACCGTCGGCCTCGGGATACCTCGCCGGTCGCTGACGCTCTCTCGGCTCGGGGGGTACGATTCGTAGTTCGGGGCGCGTTAGCTGCCCCGGATCGCGAGGCGGTTCCTCCGCCGAGCAGGGGTCCAGGGCCACCCGGCCCTGGCGCGGATTCCAAAGGGCGCGGAGCCCTTTGGCGGAGGCCGAGGCGGAGCCTCGTGTGCATGCCGGGCGAAGCCCAGCTCAAGAAGCCGGAACGTGTTCCGGCGCCGAGCCCGGCCCGAGCGAGGCGGCGTATGCCGCCGAGCGACGCCATCTGCGCGGCGAAGCCGCAAAACGACCACGGCAACCATATTCGATTCGCTCTCGGGAGGGTTTCGCACGGAGGCACGGAGGCACGGAGGGGGGGATGGGGGATAACGTGTCGAGCGTGGGCGCTGGCGCGGCCGGTCGCTCCGACACCTTCTGCGTCGGAGCTCGGGCCGGGCTCAGCGGCGGAACTTTGTTCCGCCTCTCTGAGCTGGGGCTTCGCCCGGGGTGGGGGAGGCGAGGCGCTGCCTCACACTCCGCAAGAGGGCTCCGCGCCCTCTTGACTCTGCGCAAGGGCGCGGCCCTTGACCGGGGTACGGGCACAGGGCACGCAGAAATAACTTTACAAATTCAAAGGATTCACCCAATATGGAAGAACGTTTTTACTTCGACAGCGGCATGAACTTCCACGCCGCCTGCGCCGGCAACGAAATTCGCAACCTGCGAATGATCCAGCAAACCTTTGCCGTCACCCTGGTCGCCCGCGACGGCTGCGTCGAAATCGCAGGCGAAGACCGCGACGTCGCCCGCTGCAAAGAATTCTTCACCGAACTCGCCCGCTTCTACGCCATCCGCAACCGCAAAATCGATCAGCGCGACTTCGAACTCATCTGCAAAGCCTTTCGCGACAACTGCGCCGGCGACCTCGCCGACCTCTGGCACGAACGCATCCGGGTCAGCCCCAAAAAGAACGAAGTCCTCCCCCGCTCCCGCCGCCAAATGGAGTATATCCGCCAAATCCGCGACAAAGACGTCGTCTTCGGCATCGGCCCCGCCGGCACCGGCAAAACCTACCTCGCCATGGCCCTCGCCGTCTCCGAATTCCTCGCCGGAAACTGCAACCGCATCATCCTCACCCGGCCCGCCCGCGAATCCGGCGAACACCTCGGCTTCCTCCCCGGCAACCTCGAAGAAAAAATCATGCCCTACTTGCGCCCGCTCTACGACGCACTCTACGACATGCTCCCCGTCGAAGAAGCCGCCGCCCTGATCGAACGCGGCGCCATCGAAGTCGCCCCCCTCGCCTTCATGCGCGGCCGAACCCTCAGCGAAGCCTTCATCATCCTCGACGAAGCCCAGAACACCACCCCGGAACAAATGCTCATGTTCCTCACCCGGATGGGATTCCACTCCAAATGCGTAATCACCGGCGACCCTACCCAGGCCGACTTGCAGCGAAATGAAAAATCAGGCTTGCGGCAAGCCGAAGTGACGCTGGCCGGTATCCCCGAAATCGGCTTCTGCCGCTTCGGCACCGCCGACGTAGTCCGCCACGCGCTGCTGGAAAAAATCATCCTCGCCTACAACGCCCCGGAAGAACTCGAAAAAGTACGCTGAATCCAGGCACTCAGGAGCGGAAAGATGTACGCCGCCGCTTTTGCCGGCGAATGCAAATCGCATTGCAGCGCGGACAACGGGTCAAATTGACCGCCTCGTCAGCCAGAAACGCATAGTGGCAGCTGTCACAGTCAAAAAGCCGACTGTTGTTAAGCTGCCACTGATTGCGCTTCACCCGCAACAGCGAACGCACCCAGAGAATGATGATCAAGGCAAGAAAGCCAATGAGATAAACCAGAAAACCAGTACTGAAACTCACGCCGATCATTACAGCCCTCCCCCCTCATTCCAGCGGATCAGGACAAGCGCATTGCGCTCCGGAAACTGCCGGATCAATTCGCGCGCAACCAAAAGGTCCAGCCGGGCGCTGCCGGAGGAGCGAAGCACCCGGAAACGCGAAATCTCCAGTCCGGGGTCAAAGGTCAACTCAATCTCAGTATCATGCGCGTTGAGCGCCTTGCCCATGTTGCGCAACTCTTCGGAGAGCACAATATCGCTTTTTTTGCCGTCGAGCGAAAGCTCCGGATAAACGACCGGGGCAAGCTTGGGAAAAACCGGCTCCACCGGCACACCGCTGAAAACCGGCGACGAATCCACCTCCGTCACCGGCAAAATCTGGGGCGCGACAGCGCGGTATTCACCCGGCGCAGGTTCGATTTCAGGAAATTCCCGATCCGGCGGCTCCGGACGCGCCGAAGAGCCGAGCCGGGCAAGCGGCGAACCGGCACGGTCACTGCGGCCGATCGCCGCCGGATCGTGCCCGGCCAGCCAGCCCTCAATCCGGGCGCGGCGCGCGGGCGAAACCGAGTCGGCGTTGAACAAAGTAATCCGCGCCGCTTTTGACTCCGGGCGCGTCGCCACCTCCGGCCGGTAGTAAAAGAGCGAAAAAAGCAACGCGTGCGCCGCCACCGTCACCACCAGCGCCTCGACGATGACCGTCCGACGGATGTTGACCGGGTTCGATTTGAGTTTGAATTTGGCGATCAGTCCGGTCATTTTTCCTGTGTGCTGAAAACCGCATCGGGTTTGTATCGCGGCGGGGTAACGGCGATGAAAGAAGCCAGGTCGGCCTTTTGCGCCAGCGTCATCACCCGCGCCACCACTTCAAAGGGCACCCGGTTATCGGCGCGGATCACCACCGTGGCGCTTTTGGAGATGCCGCTCAACTGGGCCAGTTTTTCGGCCAGCGTATCAAAGCTGACGCTCTGGTCGTTGAAATAGAGCAACGGCTCCTTTTCCGACCAAGCGATCGAGACGATGAACTTTTCGATATCAATCGAGCTGGCCGCATTGACTTCGGGCAGATCCACGCGGATTCCCGAGACCTGGACGAAAGAACTCGAAAGCATGAAGAAAATCAACGCCAGAAACATCACGTTGATCAGCGGCGTCAGGTCCGGCCGGCCGGTCAACGGCTTGAGCCGGCTACGGTAGCGGCGCATGGTCACCGCCTTTTCATTGATCTGGTTAGTCGATAGTTTCATCGTCTTCCTCCCCGGCCAGCTTCATCCGGCGGCGGCGCTCAAAGAAACTCAGGATTTCCGACGCCGCTTTTTCCATATCGAGGGTGATCGCATTGACCCGCGAGACCAGATAATTGTATCCGACATAGCACGGAATCGCCACCGCCAGGCCCCCGGCGGTGGTGATCAGCGCCATGTTGACCGAGCCCGAGAGCTGAGCCGCCGACAAATACACGCTCTGAGTGTCGTGAATCGTCTGGAACGCCTGCATCATGCCGAGCACGGTGCCGAAAAGACCGAGCAGCGGACTGATGTAGCCGATGGTGCTCAAGGTGGTCAAATGCCGCTCAAGCTTCGGCAGCTCCTCAAGACAGGCGTCATCGACCGCCTTGCGGAGGTCCTCGTCGCCGCGTTCACAAGCGAGGATCGCCGCCCCGACCACCCGCGCCACCGGGCCGGGGGTGTTGTCGCATAGGCTGATCGCTTCGACGAAGCCGTCACGTTTGAGTACGTTGACCAGTCCGCGAATCAGTTCGCCGACGTTGATCTCCTCGCGGTGAAACTGAAAGGTCTTCATCAGAAACACAAAAAGCCCGATCACACTGCAAAAGAGTATCAGAAACATCACCGGGCCGCCGTCACTGAGCATTTGAAAAAAAAGCATGGCCGAAAATCCTTTAAATTCGATATTTGTTCAAAATTTCCTCGGCAATCCGGTCGAAATCCTCGCTGCTTTGCAGTTTCAACGCTTTGATGAGTTCGATCAGCCGCAACGCCTCGCGGGCGGCATTCGGATTGTTCTTGCGCAAATTGAGGTTGATCGCAGCGTAGGCGGCCTTGGAAACCCAGATCGGTTCGATGGTTTCGCCTTTTTCGCGGGCGGTCAGCGCACGGTAGAGAAGTTCCTTGTAGACGGTAAGCGCGCTGCGCGTCTTTTTCTCTTCCTCAAGGGTTCGGCCGAGCTTGAACCCGGCGGAATAAACCGCCGCGCCCTCGTTTTTTTCGACCAGTTGCCGGTAAATTGCTTCGGCGCGAGTCAGGTTCTCCTGATTGCGGCTGCGGACGCCCTCGCTGAATTCGCTGTCGGCCAGTCGCTCCAGCGCCACCGCGCCGAAAACCCCGCCGGGACGCAGCTCG
>JBFWIO010000253.1:0-5213 GCA_050255955.1 Victivallaceae bacterium | reverse complement strand
TCGATGGCAAATAGAGACATTTACAAAAGGGGTTTCCGGTCATGGAAAAGCACACCATTTCAATTCTGGTCGCTAATAAATTCGGGGTTCTCGCCCGCGTCGCCGGCTTGTTCAGCGGGCGCGGCTCAATATTTCGTCGCTTACGGTCAATGAAACCAACGATCCGGCGTTTTCCAAAATGACCATCGTCACCGTCGGCGACGAACAGATTCTCGAACAGATCGACAAACAGTTGCGCAAACTGGTCGATGTGGTCAAAGTCGATGACCGCACCGGCGGCCGTTTCATCGAGCGTGAGCTTGCACTGTTCAAGATCAAAGCCGACACCCCCGAAAGCAAATCGCAGCTGATCCAGCTGGTCCAGATTTTTGAAGGCACCTTCGTTTCGGTTCATCCGGGGGAGTTCGGCGTTGAAATATCCGGTCGCTCGGACAAAATCGACAACTTCATGTCGATGGTCACCGAGTTCGGCATTCTCGACATGGCGCGCTCCGGCCGGGTGGCGATTTCCCGCGACGAGGAAACCCCGGAGCACTGAGTGCATCGGGCCGGAAGCGGGTTCAATTTTTAATTGCGCGTGGCGCGCGTTCTGGCGTGCGCGCGCGCGATGCGGACAAAAATTACCCGACTCAACGTCATTTCGCCTGATTTTTCCACAAAAAACCAATTTTTGTGCTTGCCTTGCCGGGAAACCGTGCTATATTAGTGGCCCGATCGCTCGAAACAGCCGCGAAAATTCAATTTCGCCATCGGCGGCGTTGCCGCCATCCTGATTCGAGGAGTTTTTTGTAAAAAAAGCAATACTTTTTTGTAATCGCTGCTTGCAAATGCCGCCGAATGGTCTATATTAAAAATCGGTTCGCACATTTGCAGGCTGAACAAAAAGTGATGTAAATGCTCGGGTGGCGGAATTGGCAGACGCGTATGGTTGAGGTCCATATGGAGTAATCCTTGGGGGTTCAAGTCCCCCCTCGAGTACCATTTTTTTTGAAGTCGCCGCATGCGGTGTGGATGCCGGGCACGATGAGAAAAAAGTTTTCGCAAGGCGCCCACATAGCTCAGTGGTAGAGCACATCCTTGGTAAGGATGAGGTCTCCGGTTCAAGTCCGGATGTGGGCTCCAGTTTTTTATCTTGACATACTATCATTTTTATGGCAACGAAATTCTGAAGAAACTCTAAAGGTTCAGGAGGAAAAAATGGCTAAGGAAAAATTCGAAAGAACGAAACCGCACGTCAACGTCGGTACCATCGGTCACGTTGACCACGGCAAGACCACTCTTACCGCGGCGATCACCATGGTGCTCAACAAGAAGTTCGGCGGCGAAATTCGCAAGTACGACGAAATCGACAACGCGCCGGAAGAACGTGAACGCGGTATCACCATCAACACCTCCCATGTCGAATACCAGACCGACAGCCGTCACTATGCCCACGTTGACTGCCCCGGCCACGCCGACTACGTCAAAAACATGATCACCGGCGCCGCCCAGATGGACGGCGCGATCCTGGTGATCGCCGCGACCGACGGCCCGATGGCCCAGACCCGCGAACACGTCCTGCTGGCCCGTCAGGTCGGCGTGCCGGCGATCGTGGTCTTCATGAACAAAGTTGACCAGCTCGATGACCCGGAACTTCTGGAACTCGTCGAAATGGAAATCCGCGAGCTTCTGAGCTCCTATGACTTCCCGGGCGACGACATTCCGATCATCAAGGGTTCCGCCCTCAAGGCGATGCAGGCCGAAGGTGACCTCAATAACCCCGACACCAAGTGCATCCTCGATCTGATGGACGCGGTTGACGCCTACATTCCCGAGCCCAAGCGCGACATCGATATGCCGTTCCTGCTCCCGATCGAAGACGTGTTCTCGATCGAAGGTCGCGGCACCGTGGTCACCGGCCGTATCGAACGCGGTATCATCAAGGTCAACGACGAAGTCGAAATCATCGGCATCCGTCCGACCGTCAAGACCACCGTCACCGGCGTCGAAATGTTCCGCAAGCTGCTCGACGAAGGTCGTGCCGGGGACAACGTCGGCTGCCTGCTGCGCGGCACCAAAAAGGAAGACGTCGAACGCGGCCAGGTTCTGGCCAAGCCGGGCAGCGTCAATCCGCACACCCAGTTCAAGGGTGAAATCTACGTGCTGAGCAAGGAAGAAGGCGGCCGTCATACTCCGTTCTTCAACAACTACCGGCCCCAGTTCTATTTCCGTACCACCGACATCACCGGCGCGATCAATCTGCCGGAAGGCGTCGAAATGGTGATGCCCGGCGACAACGTGACGATCAGCGTCGAACTGATCCACCCCATCGCCATGGAAAAGGGTCTTCGTTTCGCGATCCGCGAAGGCGGCCGCACCGTGGCCTCCGGCCGCGTTACCGACATCGTCAAGTAATTTGACTGATAGAGCCCGGTCCCGAACCGCGAAACAAGCGGTTCGGGATCATTATCTAAACCCGACAGGTTAACAAAAATGCGTGAATTGGTTATTCTCGAATGCACCGAGTGCAAGCGGCGTAATTATACGTCGATGAAGGAAAAGCGCAATACGCCCGATCGTCTCGAAAAGAAGAAGTTCTGCAAATTCGATCGCAAGCACACCGTCCACAAAGAGACGCGCTGAGCCGTTTTTATTAGGAGAGTAGCTCAGTTGGTCAGAGCGGCGGTCTCCAAAACCGCAGGTCGTGAGTTCGAGCCTCACCTCTCCTGCCAGAATACAAAATATCAAGCAGAGAAGATCTTATGGACAATGATCAGAAAACGGGAGCGGCCGGTTCAATCGCGGCATTTGACCGGGTGACCGGCAAGATCCGCCGTTTCATCACCGATACGCTGGGGGAACTCAGCCGTTGCTCCTGGCCCAGCCGGACCGAGCTCTTCGAGTCGACCATTCTGGTGATTGTGGTTATTGCCGTGCTTGCTCTTTTCGTCGCCGGGGTTGACGAAGTGTCCCGTGTCGTCATCCGTCTTATTACCACCGGAAAGTTGTATTAATCAGGTTGTTCGCATATGAGTGAAAATACCGAAAACAATCGCGACCGCGGCCAGTGGTTCGTCGTTCATACCCTTTCCGGCCACGAAAACAAGGTTCGGGAAACGCTGCTGCGCCAGCTTGAGCTCGGCGACCAGATGCCGGTTTACGAAGTCTACATTCCGACCGAAAAAGTGTCTGAAGTCCGTCAGGGCAAGAAAACCACCACCACCCGCAAATTCTTCCCGGGCTACATTCTGGTCCGGATGGATCTTTACGATGATGAACACCGGATTGACGAAAAAGCCTGGTACTTCATCCGCAATGTGCAAGGCGTGCTCGGCTTCCTCGGCGGCAGCAACCGTCCGGAACCGCTCTCCGGTTCGGAAGTCTCCGACCTTCTCCGCCAGAGCCGCGGCGAGGCCGAAGTCAAGCCCAAAATCGCATTTGAAATCGGCGAAACCGTCCGCATCAAGGACGGCGCTTTTGAAAATTTCGAGGGCGTTATTCAGGAAATCGACAACGAACGCGGCAAGCTGCGTTTGATGGTGTCGATTTTCGGACGCTCCACCCCGGTTGAATTGGAGTTCTGGCAGGTCGATCGCAGCGTCTGACGCTGCGTTCGGTACTTATTGTAAAGCCATTGGATTCGATGTGGGAGGCCACCTGCCTGGCCTGACCACCTCGAGTCGGAAATTGGAGATCAATTATGGCAAAGAAAGTTACAGGCCTGATCCGGTTGCAGATTCCGGCCGGAGCCGCAAACCCTGCGCCCCCGATCGGTCCGGCGCTCGGCCAGGCCGGCTGCAACATCATGGAGTTCTGTAAGCAGTTCAATGCCGCCACTCAAAGCCAAAGTGGCATGATCATCCCGGTCGTGATTACGGTCTATCAGGATCGTTCTTTCACGTTCATCTGCAAGTCGCCGCCGGCCTCCGTGCTGGTCAAAAAGGCGGCTGGTCTGGCCTCGGGCTCGAAAAAGCCCGGAACCGACGTCGCCGGTAAAATCACCCGCGAGCAGATTCGTGAAATCGTCAGGATCAAGAAGGATGATATCAATGCCCGGAGCGAAGAGGCGGCCATCCGAATCATCGAAGGAACCGCGCGCAGCATGGGAATTGAGGTGATCGATGCATAAGAGCAAACTGTACAAAACTCAGGAGGCGTCCTTTGACCGGCAACAGCGTTTCGGTACTATCGAAGCGCTTGAAATGCTCAAAGCGATGCCCCATGTCAAATTCGACGAAACTGTTGAAATGGCGTTGAAGCTTGGTGTTGACACCCGCAAGTCGGACCAGACTGTCCGCGGAGCGGTGTCTCTTCCCGCCGGCACCGGCAAGAGTGTTCGCGTCGCGGTTGTCGCCGATGGTTCGGCGGCAGTCGAGGCCAAGGACGCCGGCGCCGACGTTGTCGGTTACGAAGACGTAGTCGCCAAGATCAAGGAAGGCTGGACCGAGTTTGATGTCCTGATCGCCACTCCGGATGCGATGAAACTGGTGCGTCCGCTCGGCCGTCAGCTCGGCCCGCGCGGTCTGATGCCGAACCCGAAAACCGGCACGGTCACCGACCAGACCGGCGTCGCGGTTCGCGAAGCCAAGGCCGGTCGCGCTGAATTCCGCGCTGATCGCGGCGGTTGCGTCCACGTGCCGATCGGCAAATTGTCGTTCAGCGCCGAAGCGCTCAAGAGCAACTTCGACGCGGTCGCGGATGCGCTGACCAAAGCGAAGCCGACCTCCGCCAAGGGCGTTTACTTCCTCAGTTGCACCCTTTCTTCGACCATGAGCCCCGGCATCAAGATCAACACCAAAGAACTTGTGAAGGGCAAAGAATGAGAACTGAAAAACACCATCTGGTAAAGCATATCGGCGATTTGATTTCGAATGCCGACTATGTCTACTTCATCTCCTTCTCCGGTTTGACCGTCAAGCAGGCGATTGAACTTCGCCGCGGCCTTAACGCTCTCGGCGCTGAAATCAACGTGTTCAAGAATACGCTGATCAAGAAGGCCGGCGAATTGCTCAAGATCGACGGACTTTCCCAACTCGAACTTGCCGGCGGGACCGCACTGGTCTACGGCAAAGGCGATCCCGGCGCGCCGGCGAAAGTCTTTGTCGATTTCGGCAAGAAGGTCGAATTCGTCGCTCCCAAGGCCGGATATTTCGAACAGGCGCTTCTCTCGGCGGACGAGGTCAAGGACATTGCCGCGCTGCCGTCCAAGGCGGTGCTTCAGGCGATGCTGCTCG
>JBFWIO010000252.1:0-5219 GCA_050255955.1 Victivallaceae bacterium | reverse complement strand
GCAAGCTTGCGGGTCTTTTCGTCAGCGGTGGCACTATGGCTTACGGCAAGGATCAAGTCGAAGCGCCGGTTTTCCGCGGCAAGGTTGCGGCGTTCGACGAGGAGAAGCGGACGATGACTCTTGATGTCGCGCCCGGTCCGGCGGTCGGCGAGGGGGATTATTTGCGCATTCTCAACCGCCGCGACGGCTTTTACCGGATCGAAAAGGTCGAGGGCAAGACGCTTCGCATGACCGACACCGCGCCGTGGAAGCTCGACGCCGGGGCTGAATTCGTCATCATTCCGAGCGCCTGGAAATAGCACCCGAAAGCCAAAACAGCCTGCCGGAATCCGGCAGGCCGTTTTTTTCGCTCAATTGGTTTCCCACTGGATTTCGCGCTCGTTTTCGCCGAGGTGACGGATTTTGATCCGCACCACGCCGTCGGGCAGAATTCGATCGATCCGCTCCGGCCACTCGATCAACGCGAAACTCCCCGGCCGGTCGAAGTACTCGTCAACGCCAAAGGCGAGGGCGGCCGCCGGATTGTCGATCCGGTAGAGGTCGAGATGATAAAAGTCGCGTCCGTCCGGACAGCGGTACTCCTGAATAATGGTGTAGGTCGGACTCGAAATCGGCTCGGTGATGCCGAGTGCCCGGCCGAATCCGCGTGAAAATACGGTTTTGCCCGCGCCGAGGTCCCCTTCGAGCGCGATCACCGCACCGCCGGGATAGGCGGCGGCGATTTCGGCGGCGGCGCGTTCGGTATCGGCGACGTCGCGGCTGATGAATTGCTTAATGGACATAACCACCTCTTCGGTTTTGCAGTAAATTGCCGCCGTCGGGGGCGAACACTCCGCCGGGGGTTCCCGCCGCCAGCACCCGGCCGATCCGGGTGAGGGGGGCGAAGCCGGCCGGCCAGCTTGCGGCAAGAGCCTTCGCCCTGAGTTCCGGGACGGTGAACAAAAGTTCATAATCCTCGCCGTCGCCGAGCGCTCCCTCGATGGCGGCCCCAACGTGACACGGCAGCCGCGCGGGATCGAGTTCGATGGCGACTCCGGACGCAGCCGCGAGGCGCGAAGCGTCGAGGAGACAGCCGTCGCTGAGGTCGATCATCGCGCTTGCATACGCTTTTTGCGCAAGGAAACGCCCCTCGGCGAGGCGCGGGGCGAAGGTCAGATGACGGCCGGAACCAAAGGAGTTCCCGAGTTTTCCGGTGACCATGAGACAATCCCCCGGCCGCGCGCCGGAACGGCGGACGATTTCCGCCGCCGGGACGGTGCCGAGAATGGTCAGGGTGGTCGCTTCGAGGTTGCTTCCCGGCGGCAGTGCGGCGAGGTCGCCTCCCACGATCGCGACGCCGTACGCTTCGGCCGCTTCGGCCGCGCCGAGCGCGAAGTCGAGCAAATATTGATCGCTCCGGCTGTCGGCGGCCAGCGTCAGGAGCGCCCATTTGGGGACGCCCCCCATCGCGGCGATGTCGCTCAAATTTCGCTTGAGGAGTTTCGCCCCCGCGACTCGCGGCGGGGTTTCGCCGGGAACAAAGTGGACGCCGCTGATCAACTGATCGACCGCCGCCAGCAAAAGCAGACCGCCGCCGAGGTCGATCGCGGCGCAATCGTCGCCCGGTCCGACCGGCACGTCCGGTCCGGCTTTGAGTTTCGGCAGCAGTCCGGCAAGGATGTCAAGTTCGTGAATCATGATTATACAATACGGCCAACCCCCTCTTTTTTCAATTCGGCCGGTCTTTTTTTTCGGTACATGGCACGATCCGCGAAGTCAGTTCCGGTCGGGTTTTGGCGGTATATTCAATAGATCGCTGTTGATCCACTGCTGCTTGAGCAAATGCCGCGAGGCATAAAAGTCAAAGATATCGTTCTCGCGCCGCTCCCGGTCGAGCCGGAGGAACTCCCGGTAGAGACGGGTTTTCTGCTCCGGATCGGTGGTGTTCAACGCGAGATAGGACAGCGCCTCCGGGATGCCCAGCGCGGCGCAATCCTGATAGGCCTGAAGCACTTCGGGCCGCGGCCGGAATTGGCGGAGGATTTGAGCCCGGAGCAGCCGGGCCTCCGGAATCATTGCGCGGCATGGCTCCTCCAGCAACCGGAGCGCTTCAAGCCGGTTTTTTTCGTTGAGGGCAAGGAGATACTGGGCTTTGAGGTGGCCCGCGTCGGCGGCCTGGCGCAGCAAACGGGGCCCGCGCTGGAGGATGGCGGCGGCTTCCGACTGGTAGGGACTGTCGCGCAGGGCCTTGACCATCGGCAGTTCGCGCGGATTTTCGAGCAGGAATTTGCCGACCAGGTACTGGGCGTGAACGTTGCTCTCCTGCATCGGGACAAAGCATTCAAAGGTCCGGCTCTGGTAGGGATTGCCGGTCAATCGCGCCCGCTGCAGCAGGCTCTTCTGGGGGCCCGACGGGTGCATCAGCTTGAGGAGGCCGCTGAAATAGCGCGTTTCGGCGGTTTCCCTTTGCTCAAAGAGAATATTGAGCGCGATGCGGGGCTGGTGATTGAGGAACTCCGCAATCCCCGGGAATCCGGGATGGTCGATCGCAAAAAGGAGACCGAGAAACCACGGCTCTTCGGCGAATTCAAACGCGAGTTGCGGCGTAATCAGGCCGCGCGGATCTTCGCCGCGAATGAGGTTGATACGGATCTGCTCAAGCACGGCAAGCGAAAATTTCCGGGCGGCGGCTTCGGCGAGGAGACCGTCGATCCGGCGGTCGATTTTGAGGTTTTGTCGCTCTGCGCTTTTCGGGTAGGCACAGTCGAGCGCCACCGCCAGAGCATACATGGCCGGCGCATAGTCGGCCTTGACCGCCTCTTCGGCCAAGGCGAGGTCAAAGCCGAGATAGCGATCCTCGTTGGCCCCGGTATTCAAACGCACCGGCAACCGGGAGGGATAGACGCATTTCAAGAGTTCCGGTCGGAGTGACTTGAAATAATCGGCGCGCTCGGTGTCGCCCGGTTTCCGGTAAACGGTCCGGATGCTGTCGTGGCCGTAGTCCAGAGCCCCCCGCATTGCGGAGCGGAACGAGTACTCCAGCGGCATCGGCGCCGGTCCTTCGGCTTCGAGGATGTCGCGCCAATGGGCGGCGTCATGGCCGGTTCCGCCACGCGGGCGGAGAATTTTTTCCTTGACTTCGTCCGGCCACAGGAACAGTGGCCGGTTGCGCTGGAATTCGATCAGCGCGATCAGCGCTTCGGCGTCGGGCGAGCCGTATTGCCGCGCCGTTTCGAGGAGTTTGAGCGCCTGCGGCAAGTCCGCTTCGACGCCGAGGCCGCGAAAATAGCAGAGGCCGAGCCGGTAGAGCGACGGCGAATGATTGTCGCTTGCGGCGCGGCGGAGGAGTTCGATCCCCTTTTCCGGCGCCGGCGGCGTGTCCGGCGCGCCGTAGAGCAGCTTGAGGGCACAATAATACAGATAGTCGGGGTTGCGGCTGTTGGCGAGTTTGCGCTCCTGGTCAAAGAGCTGATACGGATAGGGCTGATGCTTCATATCCAGCAGCGACGGCAGTGTTTCCTCCAGTTCAAAAGAGCCGACCCGGGGCTCGGAGACTTCGACAAAGGCATCGACATCGGAGCGCGACTCGTCCCCTTTTTCAATCATGATGCCGAATGAGCGGATGCGGGGCGGATTTTTGACCGCGCGATCCTCGGCTTTGCCGATGAATAACCGGCTGCCGTTGATGACAAGATAGATCAGACCATTTGAACGGGTGTCGAAAATCAGCCTGACATGGAGCGGCTCAAAGGGCGGCATATAACGTTCCCCGGTCGAAAGAGAGAGCGGCTCATTGTAATAAGGACCAATCAAACTCTGATTCGACGAAATGAAAAAGGCTCCCGCCGGACTCACCCGCAGCACCGACTGGAGATTGTCCAGGTCGTCCCCGACGGAACTTTGCTTGCCGAAGTTGATGGTGAACGTGTTGACATATCGCTGATCGGCGGTGAACGCCGGGAAGTTGCGGATGACGAATTCAAAGGCCAAAAAGCGCCCTTTGGCGGTGTTCTGCGGGATCGGGCACTGGATTGAACTCAGCGCAAAACGGGCCGCGCAATAAACGCACGGACAGTTGCGGCCATGACGCTCACCGTCCCGGTATTCGCCGCCGGGGCGGGTCGAAGCAATCAGGAAATTGCGGCGCGGCTGAAAGCGGAAGAGGGTGCCAAGCGGCGTGTCGAAGCGCTTTGCGGCGCTGTTGGCGGTTTCCCAGCGGCCTTTGGCGAAGTTGACTTTTTCCACGAATTTCGGCTCGTCGGCGGCGGCGGCAAAAACGAGCAGCGCGGCAAGCGCGGCGGCGATGATCTTCGGCATATACCAAATTCTCCCCTTGCGATTATCGCAAAAATATCACCCTTTTTGGCGTAAATCAAGCCGAAACGGCAAAAAAGCGCGATCCGACACTTTTATTTGGCGAAAAATGCGTTATTTTATTAATATGAAGATGCAACCAACTGTAATGATCATAATTTCATCGCTGCTGTTGCTGCTTGCCGGCTGCGGCCGCAAAGCAGCGCGCGAAATTTCGCCGAATGAGCGCAATCATCTGGTGATTCGGATGTTCCACAGCCTTGGCCGGCAGGATGCCGCTTCCGCGCTGGAACAGGCGGTGAAATTCCGCACCCTCGATCCCGGCAACAATTATCTCACCACCATCATCGAAACCCAGCGCGCCAACACCGCCATCGTCGAAGCCCAGAAAAGGCTCGACGCCAAGCGTCCCGACGAAGCCGCCAAAGTGCTCGAAAAGGGCATCAAAGCTTCCCCGCTCAACCGGCATTTGGGCGAGGTTCGCGAGCATGTCCGGCGTTTGGCGGCGCTCGACGCCGAGGTCAAAGCGCTGCTGGCGGCCCGCGGGCTTGACGAGCGCGGCCGGTCGCTGGTCAAGCTTGAGCAGATCGCCGGAGAACTGAATCACCCCGAGTTGACCGCCGCGGTCAAGACCTGTCGGCTCAAATTCGATGCCGACATCGCCGCCGATCTGGAGCGGCGGCGCAAAGAGCTCGAAAAGAAGAATCCGGTTCCCGCCGACAAAACGCCTCCGGCTCCGGCCGTGAAAACGGAGAGCGTTTCTCCGGCTCCGGTCGCCAAACAGGTGCCGTGATGATGGGGGGCGCCGGAGTGATCCTGCTTGCCGGGTTGGCGGCGGCACTGAGCGCGCTGTCGCCGGAAGCATCGATCGATCTACCCGAAGTGTTGGCCAAGGTTCAGGGGCAGGAGGTCACCCGCGAAACCGG
>JBFWIO010000251.1:0-5245 GCA_050255955.1 Victivallaceae bacterium | reverse complement strand
GCCGATCAGGTTCCGATGGTCATCGCCGGCGGGATCGGTACCGGCAAGATGGTCGGTCATGCCTTTCTGATGGGCGCGGCGGGGGTCCAGCTCGGCACCCGTTTCGTGATGACCGACGAGTGCCAGGCGCATCCGAAGTTCAAGGACGTCTTTGCCCGCGCCGCCGCCCGCGACGCGGTATCCACGCCTCAGTATGACTCCAAGCTTCCGGTGGTGGCGGTGCGTTCGCTCCGCAACAAGGGCATGGAGAACTTCGGTGCGCTCCAGCTCCGGCTGCTGCGCGAACTCGAAGCCGGCACCATTCACCGCCAGGCCGCCCAGGAGGAAGTGGAAAAGTACTGGATGGGCGCGCTTCGCCGTGCGGTGATCGATGGAGATGTCGAGAACGGTTCGCTGATGGCCGGCCAGTCGGTCGGTCTGGTTGATTCGATCATGCCGGTCTCCGCGCTGGTCGAAGAACTGCTGACCGATGCCGAAAAGGCGCTTCGCGACGTCAAGAATCTCTTGAAATAACCGGAGTTTTCCGCCATGCCGCCGGCAATCGACCCGAAAATCCGCAAAAATCTCGCCTGGCTGGCGGTAGCGGCGATCGTGTTGATTCTGCTGGCGGCGACCTGGGCGTCACTGCGGCGCTCGGTGGGGCGGCTGGTGGGCGACTTTTTTTATCCCTACCTCGCGGTCTCGCGCAAGGCGAGCGATACACTCTCCGATCAGACGCTGCTTTTGTATTCGCGCCATGAACTTGCGCGTGAGCTTGAGTTCATCCGGCGCGAAAACCGGCGGCTGGCGGCCCAGGCGGCCAACGCCGCCAAACTTTTGCTGGAAAACGACGAACTCCGGCGGCTCGCCAAGCTTTCTCCGGCGGCACCGTGGAAGTACGTCAACGCCGAAATCATCCTCCGCGATCCCCGGCTCTGGAATGAACGCGTGATCGTCGATCAGGGCAGTGACGACGGAGTGCTCCCGGGCGCGACGGCGATGACCGCCGCGCCGGACGGGCGATTGATTTTCGTCGGGGTGGTGGCCCGGGTCAGCCGCCGCACGGCGGAGATCATGACCGTCAATCACCCCGATCTGCGGATTTCGGCGATGCTGCCGGTCAGCAACGCGATCGGACTGGTCAATGCCGGGGCCCAGGCCAAAACTCCGGGGCTTATCGGGATCGGCTTTCTGCCGGTCAAGCGCAATTATGTTCCGGATGAAATTCTCCAGACTACCGGCTTTGAACGTCAGATTCCGCCGGGGGCCAAAATCGGCAACCTTGCCGCGGTCGATAATGTCGATTCGCTGTTCGCCAGCCAGAACTATCTTTCCGGCGAGTTTCAGCCTGCGGCGCAACTAAGCAGCATCCGGTTCCTGATTTTGGCCATGCGTCCGGACAAGGCGATCGAGCCGGAGGACGAGCCGTGAGCGGCGGGCATTGGCGGCGTTTCTGCTTTGTGGCCACGCTGCTGTTGCTTTTCACGCTGCCGGAGCTGATTGCGGGGGCGTTCGGCACGGTGCTGCCGCTGACCGGGGCGTTTATTTGTTACCTGACGCTGATTTACAGTTGGCGGACGGGGATTGCCGCCGGGTTTGCGGTGGGGGTGGTGCTCGATCTGGCTTTCGGGCGGGATTTTCCGTGGATGGTGATCGCTTTGGCGTTCCTGGTGCTGATTGCGTGGAGTTTCCGGCACAATCGCGAGTTTCGCGACTGGCCGGATCTGATTTTGCCGTTGCTGGCCTCGCTGTCCGGCATGGAACTGGTCTTTTTCTTCGCCGAGTTGACGAGATGCGACGGCACCGTTGAGGCGGTTTCGGGATTGCTCGGGCTGTTGGTCTGGAATTGCGTCTGGGGGACGCTTCTGGGGTGCCTTATGGCGCCGCTGCTGGATCGGCTGGCAGGGTATTTGGGACTGCCGCACGCCCTGAAGTCGGAACGCTTCTCCGGCCGGGGCAAAATACGCTATCCCACGGTCAAAGTCGGACGGAGGTCCTGAGATGAGAGCCCGGCACACCTTTGTCAGCGATCCGCGTTTCCGGATCATGGTGCTGGCACTGATTTTCCTCGGCGGCTTCGCGGTGCTGCTGGGCAAACTTTATTTTGAACAGATCCGTCGCGGCTCCGACCATCAGGAGCGGGTCAGCCGCCAGTCGCTGCGCCGGATCCGGATTCCGGCGCGGCGCGGTAAAATTTTCACCTCGGATCTGAAAGTGCTCGCCGATAACAGTGCCGGTTGCGCGATTCTCTTTTACCCTGAGGAAATGCGCCGCCCCGGCCGCAATTCGCGCAAGCGGACGGTCGAATACATCCGGCACGCCGCCGCCGCGGTATCCGCGGTGCTCGGCCGGGAAAATCCGCTCGGCGAGGTGAAAAAAATCGAGCGGCATCTCAATTTGTCGCCCGGTCTGCCGATCGTGCTCTTTCGCGGCCTCTCCACCGAAGAGGCCGGGCGGGTGCTCGAATTGTCCCATCTCTACGACGGCATCGGGCTGGAAGAGGATGAATCGCGCCAGTACCCATGCGGGCGACTGGCCTCCCACCTGATCGGTTACGTCGGGCTCGACCATCCGCGCTCGGCTCCCGATCACGATGATTTCTTTTATTATGTTCCCGACTGGGTCGGCCGGGCCGGGCTGGAGAAAGTCTTTGACGGCATCGAGGGAAGTGATATCCTCGGCCTGCGCGGCAAGCCGGGCTCGAAGCTGGTTCAGGTTGACAGTCTCGGCTTCATCCGCAACCAGGAAATTTCGACGGTCGCGCCGCGCGACGGCAATCACCTGATTTTGACCCTTGACTTTCGCGCCCAGCAGTTGGCGGAGAGTCTGCTTGCCGGCCGTCGCGGCGCGTTTGTGCTGCTCGACGCTGCCGACGGAGCGGTGCTGGCGATGGCGTCGGCACCGGCGGGGGATTTGCGTTATTTCACCCCCAAGCTGACCAGCGATTACTACGGGATGCTGTTGCGCAACCCCGACCGGCCGCTGATCAACCGGGCGATCAACGGCACTTATACCCCCGGCTCGATACTCAAGGTGCTGGTGGCGATGGCGTTGCTCAACAAGGGGATCGACCCGGCCGACAAGGTCAACTGCGACGGCCGCTCGGTGATCGGCGACGGGGCGATCCGCTGTGCCGCACGTTCGGGGCACGGTCCGGTTGACATGATTGAAGCGCTGGAGAAGTCCTGCAACGTCTATTTTATCGAAAAATCACTGCTGGCCGGCCGTGCCGCGATCGCCGAGGTGCTCGATTCGGCAGGGATCGGCAAGCGGACCGGATTTGAACTTCCCGACAGCCGGGGGCAGGCTCCGACTGAGGAATACAAGCGTCGTTATTACCGTGCCGGCTGGAACCGTTTTGACACCGCCCAGCTCGGGATCGGGCAGGGGATCATTCTACTTACGCCGCTTCAGGCGGCGCTTTATACCGCGGCGATTGCCAACGGCGGGACGGTTTTTCAGCCTTACGTCGCCGACCGGCTGGTGGATCAGCGCGGCGGCGTGCTTTGGCAGCACAAGCCGGTCGAAGTGAGTCATCTTGCCACCCGTCCGGAATACCTTGAGCTGGTCAAAAAAGGGATGCGCGAAGTCGTCAACAATGCCGAAGGCAGCGGCAAGCGGGCGAAAAACGCAGTGATCGAACTTTACGGCAAAACCGGTTCGGCCGAAGTCGGCAGCCGTGAAAACCGCTGGAAGAACACCTGGTTCATCGCTTTCGGCTCCGCTGCCGGCAAAACCTACGCGGTGGCGATGGTGATCGAGGAGGGGGTATCCGGCGGTCTGAGCTGTGCCCCCCTGGTCGGTGAATTTTTCGAGAAATACCTCGAATCCGGGCGCTGAAATTCCGCTTTTCCGTGCTTTCCTGCCGAAATCGCTTGACGCTTCTCAATTTGAGGTGTATCTTGTTGACGGAAGGAGCAAGGAGCGCAATATGAAAAAAACCTACGTTCTGGATACCAACGTGCTGCTTCACAGCGCGTTAAGCATGGAGTCCTTTGCCGACAACGACGTCGTTATTCCGATGGCGGTGATCGAGGAACTCGACAAATTCAAAAAGAACCAGGATGAGCTGGGCCGCAATGCACGGCAGGTGATCAGGCGGCTTGATGCGCTGCGGGTGCGCGGCAATCTGCGTGAGGGGGTTACGCTCAAGAACGGTCATTCGATGGCGACCGGTAATCTTTTTGTTCTGACGTCCGCGTCGTTCGACGGGATGAAGCTTGACGACGATCTCAAGAATGTCTTCAGTTCCGACCTCGGCGCGGATTCCCCTGACAACCGGATTCTCCGGGTTGCCTATGCCCTTCAGAAGAAGGGGCAATACGTGGTTTTCATCAGCAAGGACATCAATCTCCGGCTGAAGGCCGACGCCCTCGGGCTGAAGGTCGAGGATTACGAGCGCGGCAAGGTTGATTTTGAATCGTTGTACACCGGTTTTCAGGAAATCCCGACCGATCGCGCCTCGATTGACCGGCTTTATCGCGAACGCGAGGTGCCGTATCACAAGGATATGGGACTGGAGGTCAATGAGTTCGCGGTGTTTCAGGTCGAGAACGCCAAGCAGTCGGCGATTGCCCGGCTGCAGGGTGACGGCAAGCTTCATTTGCTTGAGCACGGCGGCGAGCGGGTGGTGTGGAATATTTCCGGTCGCAACAAGGAGCAGCGGATGGCGCTTGATCTTTTATGTGATCCGGCGGTCAAGCTGGTGACGCTGGTGGGCGGCGCGGGGACCGGGAAGACGTTGCTGGCATTGGCGGCCGCGTTGCAGTCGACCTTGCGGGAAAATCAGTACGAGCGGATTCTGGTGTCGCGTCCGATTATTCCGTTGGGCAATGACATCGGCTATTTGCCGGGGGACAAGGGGGCGAAGCTGGCGAGTTGGATGCAGCCGATTTTCGACAACCTTGAATTCTTGTTGCAGGGTGACGAACGCAACGGCAAGCAGCCGCATGGTTCGAGCCGGCTTACGCCGGAGAGTCTGATCAATTCGCATCGGATTGAACTGGAAGCGTTGACGTATATACGCGGGCGGAGTATTCCGCGGCAGTTTGTGATTGTGGACGAAGCGCAGAATTTGACTCCGCACGAGATCAAGACGATTGTGAGCCGAGCGGGGGAGGATACTAAGATTGTGTTGACTGGTGACCCGCAGCAGATTGACAACCCGTATTTGGATGCGTCCAGCAATGGGTTGACCTGTGCTGCGGAGAGGATGCGCGGGCATGCGATTCACGGGCATATTACGTTGGCCAAGAGTGAGCGCAGC
>JBFWIO010000250.1:0-5244 GCA_050255955.1 Victivallaceae bacterium | reverse complement strand
CAGGATGGCCGGATTTCCAACGCCGAAATCTCCCGCCGCCTCGGTCTGGTGCCCAGCGCCGTGCTTGAACGCATCCGCCGCCTGGAGCGCAACGGTTGCATCCGCAATTACGAAGTCCGCCTCAACCCCCGCGAACTCGGCATCCGTCTGACGGTGTTCATCGCCATTGACACCGACGAGGCGATGGGTGAATACAACGTCGCCGCCGGGCTGATCGACTTTCCCGAAATTCAGGAAATCCACAGTGTCGCCGGCGAAAACGATTACATCCTCAAGGTGCGGGTCGCCGACACTGACGAACTATCCTGTCTCCTCAGCCGGATCGGCCGTGTGCCCGGCGTCCGCCGTTCAAGCACCACGCTGATCCTCAATACCTACAAGGAAAGCGCCGCGATCCGCCTCAAGCCGGACGCCGGGGAATAGCCCCGCTCACTTCCCGACAAGATCCGCCCAGCGGACTTGCCGGAAGCGGTCGAGTTCGCCGGCGCGTTTGCGCCAGGCGTCAAGTTCACCGCGTTCGAGGAGCCGCAGGAGATTGGTGACCAGTTCGCAATGTGCGTCGCAGCTGAAGAGGTTGCGCAGCGGCAGCAGTTCTTTCATGCGTTGATCCGGCGTCTGCCATGCTCCGGCGGCGCGGTCTATGATCGGCAGCATTTCGTCGGCGCGCAGTGCGCACCAGCAGTTGAAATGTTCTTCCAGCCGGGCGGCGTCTTCGAGATCGCGCGAGATTTCGGCGAGGTACGCCGCGAATTCTTCCTCTGCTTCTCCCTGATAAGGGATGATTTCGGCATCTTCCCCGTCGGTGAAGAAATAGAACGTCAGGTCAATGGCGAAAACCCCGTTGCGGTCGAAGCGGAAAGCGGGCAAATAGCCGTTGTACCAGAAGCTGGCGCGGTCAAAGGGCTGCCAGCGTGAGGGGAAGAAAAAGTTGCCGGGCGAATAGACGATCGGGGTGTTTTGATAATACTCGATTCCCTGCGGGCAGTGGGGGTGGATATTGACTACCGCTCCGGCTCCGGCTTCGACAAAGGCGTGGCAGAGGTGGCTGACCCGGGGTGATGGGAAAGGGTTGTATTCGTTGCCGCCGTGCATGACGACCAGCACGTGGTCGGCATTTTTTTTGGCTTCGCGGATTTGGCGCAGGTTTTCCGGAAGGTTGAGGGGGTTGCAGCCGGGGAAGTCGCGGCGGGCGACGCCGAATTCGTATTCGGCGAAATTGACGATGCCGAGTTGGAAGGGTCCGGCCTGGCAGTAGAGGATGGCGGCCGCGTCGGCGAGGTTGCGGCCGGCGCCGACGGTTTTGATGTGGTGGTAGTGGAGGGTGTCGATGGTTTCGAGGACGGGCAGGGGGCCGTGGTCGCCGATGTGGTTATTGGCGAGGAGGGCGACGTCGAAGTGTCCGGCGGAGAGGAAGCCGGCGGCTTCGGGCGGGCATTTGAGGTTGGGGCCGCTTTTGGCGATGGGGGTGTCGGCGTTGGTGAGCGGGGTTTCGAACTGGCAGATGCGGAGGTTGGCGCGATTGAGGTCGGGTTGGATTTGGCGGAGGATGGCGGCGGGGTTGGCGAGGACTTTGGGGAGGCTGCCGTGTCCGGGGAGGATGTCGCCGGTGACGGTGACGAGGGCGGATTCGGGACTGGACGGGGGGCGGAATTGGATGGTTTTCATCGGTTGCTCCTTGGGGGTGATGGGGAAATATAGACCGGAAAGCGTGGATTTGCAAGTGTGGACGGGGGTAAAAAGTACCCCGGTCAAGGGCAGTGCCCTTGCGCAGAGTCAAGAGGGCGCGGAGCCCTCTTGTGGAGTGTGAGGCAAAGCCTCGCCGTTCCCGCTCCGGGCGAAGCCCCAGCTCAGAGAGGCGGAACGAGTTCCGCCGCTGAGCCCGGCCCGAGCTCCGACGCCGCAGGTGTCGGAGCGACTGGCCGCGCGAGCGTACACATTCAACTCGATAATCACCCCGCCCTGCTTCGCTCGATGTCGTTCGCCGGTCACTTCGTGACACGTCTGCCGACCTCGCTCCCGCAGAGAGGAGCGGGCTCCGCCCGCGTTGGGGGGAGCGCTTCGCTTAGCTTCGCTCCGGTGGAGCCGGAGCGACCAGGGGTGTTCGCCCCCTGGACTGCGACTCCGTACGACGGAGGGCGGGATTGGCGCTTCGCGCTTTTTTTATTTTTTTTATTTTTTTTGTAAAAAAAAACGCCCGCCGGAGTTATCCGGCGGGCATCATCACACCCAACACTTACTTCCCGTAGTAGGCCTTGAGATAAAGCTCCCTCAGCTCGCTGATCAGCGGATACCGCGGATTCGCACCCGTGCACTGATCATCAAAAGCCTTCTCCGCCAACATGTCAACCTTCGCCAGGAAATCCTTTTCGCTGATCCCCAACTCCTTGATCGACTTCGGAATGTCCAGTCGACGCTTCAACTCCTCAATCGCACCGATCAACCGGCCAATCTTCTCATCCTCAGTGTCCCCACCAAGATTCAAGCGCTCGGCAATGTACGCATAACGACTCTTCGCCTCCGGACACTTGTACTGCGAAAACGTCGCCTGCTTGGTCGGCTTGTTCGTCGCATTGAAGCGAATCACATCGACAATCAAGAGAGCATTGGCCAAACCGTGCGGAATGTGAAACTCCGCCCCCAGCTTGTGCGCCATCGAGTGACAGATGCCGAGGAACGCATTCGCAAACGCCATCCCCGCAATCGTCGCCGCATGATGCACCTTTTCCCGCGCCCGCTCATCATTCTGCCCGTTGTCGTACGCCACCGGGAGATACTTGAAGATCAAGCGCATCGCTTCCATCGACATCGCATTGGAATATTCGCTGGCCATAATCGAAACCCGCGACTCAATCGCATGCACCAACACGTCAATCCCACTGTAAGCCGTGAGCTTCTTCGGCATGTTCATCACCAGCTTGGTGTCGATGATCGCAATGTCCGGCGTCAGCTCGTAGTCCGCCAAAGGATACTTGTTGCCCGTCACTTCATCGGTGATCACCGCAAACGGCGTCACTTCCGAACCCGTTCCGCTGGTGGTCGGAATCGCGACCAGCGTCGCCTTTTCCCCCAGCTTCGGGAACTGGTAGACACGCTTGCGGATATCCATGAAGCGCATCGCAATATCGTCAAAGCTCACTTCGGGATGCTCGTACAAGAGCCACATGATCTTCGCCGCATCCATCGGCGAACCCCCGCCCATCGCAATGATCGTGTCAGGCTTGAACGCATTCATCCGCTCCACCCCGGCACGGGCAGTCTTGAGGGTCGGATCAGGCTCGACGTCAGCAAAGACTTCGATCTTGTGCCCCAGTTTTTCCAGCGTGTCCATCGCCTCCTGAAGCGCCCCGCTGTTGTAGAGATAACGGTCGGTGACGATAAAGGAACGCTTGCGCTCAGACAAATCCTCCAGCGCCGCAGTCAGACAGCCGTATTTGAAGTAGATTTTCGACGGAACTCGGAACCAGAGCATATTTTCTCTCCGCTGGGCAATGGTTTTGGTATTCAACAAATGCTTCGGGGCCACGTTCTGGCTCACCGAGTTGCCGCCCCACGAACCGCAACCGAGAGTCAGCGAAGGATCGAGCTTGAAGTTGAACACGTCGCCGATCGCCCCCTGGCTGGAAGGCATGTTGATCAAGGTACGCGCAGTCTTCATCCGGCGGCCGAACTCATCGATCCGGTCGGTGTTGCGCGGATTGGTGTACAGCACACTGGTGTGGCCGAGACCGCCGTATTCGAGAAGCTGCTGGGCACGCACCAGCGCGGCGTTGAAGTCGGCTTCCTTGTAGAGCGCCAGCACCGGGGAGAGCTTTTCCACCGAGAACGGATACTTGGCGCCGACGCCGTCGGTTTCGCCGATCAGCACTTTGGTGTCTTCGGTGACCTTGATGCCGGCCATTTCGGCGATCTTGTACGCGCTCTGCCCGACGATCTTGCCGTTGAGCTTGCCGTCGATGACGATCACCGCGGCGACCTTGGCGGCTTCCGCTTTGGTCAGAATGTGCGCGCCGCGCTTGGTGAATTCGGCCTTGACCGCGTCGTAAATTTCGGAGACCACCACCACCGACTGCTCGGAGGCGCAGATCATCCCGTTGTCAAAGGTTTTGCTCTGGAGAATGGAGCTCACCGCCATTTCGATGTCGCAGCTTTCGTCCAGCACCGCCGGAGTGTTGCCGGCACCGACGCCGAGCGCGGGAACGCCGGACGAATAGGCCGCCTTGACCATGCCGGGACCGCCGGTGGCGAGAATCAAACTTACCGCGGGATGGCTCATCAGATGCTGCGAGAGCGGCACCGTGGGATCATCGATCCAGCCGATGATGTCCGGCGGCGCGCCGGCGGCGACCGCCGCGTCCAGCACGATTTTGGCCGCGGCGACGGTACAGTGCTTGGCCCGCGGATGGGGGGAGAAGATGATTCCGTTACGGGTTTTGAGCGCCAAAAGCGATTTGAAAATCGCGGTCGAAGTCGGGTTGGTGGTCGGCACAATCCCGGCGATCAGCCCGAAAGGCTCCGCGACCTTGATGATCCCGTAAGTGTCGTCACGCTCAATCACCCCGCAGGTCAGAGTCTGCTTGTATTTGTTGTACACGTATTCGGACGCGAAGTGGTTCTTGATCACCTTGTCCTCGATCACCCCCATGCCGGTTTCCTCGACGGCCATCTTGGCCAGCGTGATCCGGGCGGTGGTGGCGGCCAGTGCGGCGGCGCGGAAAATTTCGTCGACCTGCTTCTGGGTGTATGTGGCGTAGATTTCCTGCGCGGCTTTGACCCGCGCAATGGTGGCGTCAAGCTCCGCCAGTGCGGCGGCGCCATCGTCGACAACGACTTTTTTCTTTTCAACCATGATCTCTCCTCCTTCTCCCTTTTCGAATTTTCGGGAATTGGTATCAAACTCGAATAGTTCGATATTTTTTTATCAATATCCCAATATACACCCGGTTTTCGGGAAAATCAATTGGATTGATACAAAAACATCGATATTTTTAGATTTATTTTGGGTTAGGGGGGGCGGGTTGGGCGGGGCGTGGGGGGGGGCACGCTGGCGCGTACGCAGAGCGTTGTGCGCGGACGACTCCGGCACGGACGACTACGGACGACTACGGACGACTACGGACGGGGCAACTGTAGCCCCGCGCGCCGGACGGATGGGCGCTGGGTGCGGGCGGGCCGCGAGCGGGGCGCGAGCGGGGCGCGAGCGGGGCGCGAGCGGGGCGCGAGCGGGGCGCGAGCGGGGCGCGAGCG
>JBFWIO010000249.1:0-5269 GCA_050255955.1 Victivallaceae bacterium | reverse complement strand
TCCGGTCACGGGCAAGCGCCCCGACTGGAAGAAGGCGGTCGTGACGTTGTCCGAAGGCAGCATTGAAATACTCTAATGAGGAATACGAAAAATGGCGGTAAAAACCTTTAATCCGACCACTCCGTCTCGGCGCGGCATGGCGACTTTGGACTACAAGTCCGAAATCACCGCTGTCAAGCCCGAAAAGAGTTTGGTCAAGGGCAAGAAAAGCACCGGCGGCCGCAATAACCTCGGTCGCATCACCACCCGTTTCCGCGGCGCCGGCAACAAGCGCCGTTACCGGACCATCGACTTTCAGCGCAAGCTGGACGGCGTTCCGGCCACCGTGCTGTCGATCGAATACGATCCGAACCGCAGCGCCAACATCGCGCTGATTCAGTACGAAGGCGGCCTCAAGACCTATATCATCGCTTCCGCCGGACTCAAAGTCGGCCAGGTGCTGATGAATGGGCCCAAAGCCGAGCTCAAGCCCGGCAACTGCCTGGCGCTCAAGGACATTCCGGTCGGCGTCAACGTCTTCAACATCGAGCTTCAGCCCGGCTGCGGCGCGAAGATGGTGCGTTCCGCCGGTCAGACCGCGGTGCTCCGCGGCAAGGAAGAACTCTACGCGCAGATCAAACTGCCGTCGGGTGAAGTCCGGATGATCAACATCAACTGCCGCGCGACCATCGGTCAGGTCGGCAATCTCGACCACATGAACGTCAAGCTCGGCAAGGCCGGCAAGAAGCGCTACTTCGGCTTCCGCCCGCATGTCCGTGGCGTGGTGATGAACCCGGTTGACCATCCGATGGGCGGGGGCGAAGGACGCACCTCCGGCGGCGGTCATCCGGTTTCGCCGTGGGGCAAGCTGGCCAAGGGCAAGAAGACCCGTCATCCGAAGAAGACGACGAGCAAATTCATTGTTGAACGGAGGAAGAAGTAATGGCCAGATCACTCAAAAAAGGACCGTTCGTCGATGAATATCTGATCGACAAGGTCGAAGCGCTCAAAGGGCAGAAAAAAGCGATCAAGACCTGGTCGCGCCGCTCGATGATCATTCCGGATTTCGTCGGTCACACGTTTGAAGTGCACAACGGCAAGAGTTTCGTGCCGGTGTTCGTCACCGAAAACATGGTCGGCCACAAGCTCGGCGAATTTTCGCCGACCCGGACCTTCAAAGATCACGGCGTGGTTTCCGGTAAGTAACCGGCAAACTTCACGAAGTTTTCGTCAGCCGGCGGAAGATTATTTCTTCCGCCGGTTTTTTTTGGTTGCGAACCCGAGCGCTTCCGGTGGAGGTCGTATTTCGCCCGCATCAAGATTATCGTGGATAATCCATGAAGCCGACTGGGATTTGAGCCAGCCTTTGGGCTCACCAAGACGCAAAAAACTCGTCGTAAACTTGTTATCGGTTACGGTGCTTGCATTCTGTTGATTGTCATGGCCTTTGCTCGGATCGCCAGTCTTTTCATGCAACATGCAGGTCATGCGTTTCCCCTCCGGCGCCAAATCGAATCGGCCGGCGCTTGCGGAGGGCGAGGGCTTATCGGAGTTTGGGCAGGAGCCAGCGGATGGTTTGGCCGAGATCCTGCATGTTGGCGATGGCTTCAAGGTCGGTTTCGGTTTCGCCGATGTTGCGGCCGACGCCGAAGTTCCAGTAGGTGGAGCCGGGGACGATCATACCGTTGATGAGAAAAAAATGGTTGATCGAGTCAAACGTGTTGACCGCGCCGCCGCGGCGGTGGACACTGATGGCACCGCCGATTTTGCGCTTGAAAAGCCGGCCGTTGGCCATGGCGACGTAGCCGGCGCGGTCGATCAGCGCTTTGGCTTCGGTGGTGACGTCGGCGAAGTAGGTGGGAGAGGCGATCAATATGGCGTCGGCTTCGATCATCTTGCCGATGCAATCGTTGATCGGGTCGGTGGTGATGACGCAGCGTTGATTTTGTTTCTGGCGGCAGACCATGCAGGCGCGGCAGCCGGAGACGGTATGGCCGCCGAGCTGGAAGAGTTCGGTTTCGATTCCGTCGCCGGCGATTTCGCGGAGAACGGTGTTGAGCAGAAATGCGCAGTTCCCGTTGGCGCGGGGACTGCAATTGACGGCAAAAACTTTCATTTTTGGCATAGCCTCCTTTTGAGGTACCATATCACCGCAAGCGGTTTTTCGCAAGCGGCCAAGCGTGTTCCTCCGGCGATTTCTTGAATCATCGCCTGTCAAGGTGTATAGTATCAAAACATATGGGACGCCTTCATTTTCGGCGCGTTCCGGGATGACTCACTTGCCTTGAACGGAATGGGGATTTGGAGATGATGACGCGTTTTTTTACTTTTGCGGCATTGCTGGTTTGGCTGCCGGCATCGGTTCTCACGGGAGCCGAGAAAATCAATTATTTTCCCCGGTACAAGATCGCCCGGCTGACTCCGGCTCAGGTGGCGGCGCAGGTGCCGGCGGCGATTGTGGCGGACGATGAAATTTATGAAATGACCGGAAGTCTGCTGTCCGATGTGCGGATTTTGAACACTGCGGACGAAGCATTGCCGTATTTGGTCGAAAAAAAGCAGCGGACCGGACCGGTCGGCCGGCCGTTGCCGGTTGCGTGCCGGCTTGAGAGTACGGTTCGCAACGACGACGGCTCGATGGTCTATTTGCTGACTCCAAGCCGCTATACCGAAAATTTCTCGCGGCTCGAACTGGTCAGCAATTCACGCAATTTCGACCGCAAAGTAACGGTTGAATTGCTGGACAAGGCCGGACGCAACTGGCAGACGGTGGCGGCGGACCGTTCGGTCTTTGACTATTCCGGCACTTATGAATTCCGCCGCACCGCTTTGGACTTCCCGCCCACCGGCGGAAGTCAGATCCGGGTGACCATCCGGCCGCTGGATGAAAAAGATATTTCGCCGGTGGCGCGACTGCTCGACAACTCGGCCCCGCACAACGAGGAGAACGGTGTTGCCGGAGGGCGCGACGGCGAACTCAATGTCACTGAACTTTTGCTGTTCCAGAAAGTGCCGGTTGAGAAGACGCTGCCGGCGGTCGCTGAATTCAATCCGGAACTGACCCGCTTTGAGGAGCTTCACGGCGATACGGTGATCGGATTGGATGCCCGGCGGCGGCCGGTGGAACGCTTTGAAATCCAGTCCGACACGCCGGTTTTCATTCGCCGGGTGGTGGTGCTGGCGGGGCCGTCGCCGGATAAGCTGCGGCAGGTTCTGGAGGGAAGCATTTCGCGGCTGCTGCCCGACGAACAGCCGGTGATCGAGCTCGGCAGTGAAATGCGCTTCAATTGCTACGAAATCCAGATCAAAAACAACAATCTGCCGCCCCTGGCGTCGCCGACGGTGAGCGCGTTTGGGCCGGTATATCAGCTGGTGCTGCCGCCGCCCGGCGAAGAGATGCTGCGAATTTACTTCGGAGCCGATGCGCCGACTCCGGACTACGACGTCAGGCAGTTGCTGCGGCGAAGCGGCAAAACGGTTTACGCGACACTGGGGCCGCGGCTCAACAATCCCGCGTTCCGGGCCGCTCCGGCCGGTTTTGACCGCCGGACGCTGCTGATCGCGCTCGCCGGGGTTTTCATTCTCTCCGCTCTGGTGCTGGCGCTCAAAATCTTCCGCCCGTTCGGAAAATGAAGATATTCTGATTTTTCCAGGATCAATTTGTATTTCGCCGGAAATCCGCTATACTATAATTCGTCTTTATCAGTGCTGATCCGATTCGGAATGGAGTGATGGAAAAACCGTATTTGAGACTTGTCCGGCAACTTGAGACCCAAATTGTGGTCGGACAACTGCGCAGCGGCGAAAAACTGCCGTCGCTGCGTTCCTTTGCCGCCAGGACCGGGCTTTCGCTCGACATGGTCCGGCGTGCCATGCGTTCACTCGGCGAAAAAGGCATGGTCGAGGCCCGGCATGGCGACGGTTTTTATGTTGCGTCTCTTCGCAACTCCGACGGACAGACCCGGATCGCGGTGCTCTTTCACTTCCTCTCCCCGGCGCAAGGGGCCGAAGAGGGGTATTTTTCCGCCGTCGCATTGCGCGGTGTCCAGAAAGAGGCGGAGCAAAGCGGGGTCACGTTGATCCTCCATTACGCCAACGGCCGGGTTGTCGAGCACGAACCCGACCGCGCGGTGGAGATATTGCAATCGGCGCATCAGGACGCCGACGCGGTGGTTATTCTCGGAACCTTTGACATCAACCGCCCCGTGCTTTCCGCCCGGGTGCCGGTGGTCGGGGTGGCGATGGGCGAAAACTACGGCGGGCTGCTGTCGCTGATTTCGCTTGATGCGATCAGCGCCGCCCGGCTTGCCGCCGACTTTTTCCATCGGGCGGGCATTTGCCGCGTCCGCCTTTACGGCGGCGAATCGGGTGACTGCCGGATCCGGGCGCACGCTTTCGCCGAGACCTGGGACGGCGAAACCGAGTGGATCCACTCGGAGTACCCGGATGACCAGACCCGGGCCGCGGCGCTGTCCGAGCCGGATTACCCCGAAGGCATCGGCTACTGGTTCTCCAACGGGACGCTGGCCAATGCCCACGCCGTCCGCTTCAAAGCCCGTCACGGCGTCACTTTTGCCCTTGCACGCAAGGTCCTTTCGCTCGACGGCAAGTCGCTGATTTCGCTCAATTACGAGCCGGTCAATACCATCACCCCGGACTGGGAACTGATTGGCAAGCTGGCTCTGCGCGAAGCTTTGCGCAGGATCCGGGAACCCGGCAGCGGCGCGCTCCGGATCGGTGCCGGAGTCCGGCTGGAAACAGTTCCCGCCGCCGATTGCAACTGACCCATTGCTCCGACCTCTTTCCCGCGCCGGCCCTGACGCGGGGTTTCCTCTCCCCCTCAAATGATGCCATTCGACAAAAAAGTTCGAAATCATTTCATTTCCCCTTTGTTTTTTTTTGCTTTTACTGTATAATATAGTGTGTTGACAAAGCACACACATGCAACACAGTCAACAAAAAAGTTGATCGTTCGGTTTGGCCGGGATTTCAGAACCGCACGTCGAACGGTGAGAAAAAATCCCGGAAATGAATGATGGAACTATCGTTTCCCGTAAGCAACCCAATGATGAAAGGAACATTATGATGAGGAACCGGAACAACTTCACGCTGATCGAGTTATTGGTGGTGATTGCGATCATCGCCATTCTCGCCTCGATGCTGCTGCCGTCGCTCAACACGGCCCGCGAAGCCGCCAAATCCGGCTCGTGCAAAAACAACCTCCGCCAACAGGGGCTCGGACGGGTGCAGTATGGCGCCGACTATGAAGATTTTCTGACGGTCGGGTATG
>JBFWIO010000248.1:0-5288 GCA_050255955.1 Victivallaceae bacterium | reverse complement strand
GCGCTCATCCATATTGTGGGCGGGGAAGCGGTCGCAGGCTTCGGGCACCACGATCAGGTCGGGCTTGTCGGCGATGATGCCTTCAACTTGCCCGCGCCAGAAATCAATCATGTGATCGACTGCCGGCTGGCCGTGCATCACCAGACCGTACTGCGGGGCGGGACCGAGCGAACTGACCACGATTCTTCTGCGTTTCTTCATAGCCGGAATTCTCCATTTTAGGCATTGAACAGAGTTTGACATATTGACAATACGACCTCGAACGACAATTTTCAAGTGGATGGATCAGTTGGAAGCGAAAATCTTTTGCCGACAGCCGCAAAAAACATCATTGCGGCAGTCAGGCCGATTGCATTTTGCGCCACGCGCGTGTATAGTAAAACAACGGAGCATACAAGCAAATCCGTCAGAATGCACAACTCACTGTGCCGGAGCCGACCGTTTCGGCGACAATCAGATCGAAAATCCGCCGGGAATCCGGAATCCGGCGGCGGAGCAATATCACCCGGCATGAATCGCCGGTTGCCCGCCGCTCAAAAATTCGGATCGTCCGGCAATTGGAAAGTTTTTGCTTTATGCCCAAAATCCACCCCACTTCCGTTGTCGCCGCCGGCGCGATACTCGCCGACGACGTCGAAATCGGCCCGCTCTGCTATGTCGGGCCGCATGTCAAACTCGGCCCCGGCTGCCGGCTGATAGCCCAATGCAACATTGACGGCTACACCACGATCGGGGCCGGCAACGTCTTTTTTCCGTTCAGTGCGATCGGGCATTGCGCTCAGGATCACAGTGTGGTGCCGGATGCGCCGACCTATCTTGAGATTGGCGACGGCAACATGTTCCGGGAAAACGTGACCGTACATACGGGGGCCAAGCCGGAGACCAAGACCGTGGTCGGCAGTGGCGGGATGTTTATGGGGTGCACTCATATTGCGCACAACTGCGTGGTCGGCAATCATGTGATCATGGTCAACAGCGCGGGACTGGCGGGTCATTGTGAAGTGGGAGACCGGGCGTTGATTTCGGGTTTGTCGGGGTTGCATCAATTTTGCCGGGTGGGGCGTCTGGCGATCATTTCGGGCGGGTCGGTATTTTCGAAGGACATTCCGCCGTTCATGATGGCTGAGGGGCGCAATGGCGGGGTGAAGATGATCAACCTGATCGGGTTGAAGCGGGCGGGTTTTGCGGAGGAGACGATTACGGTGATCAAGCATATGCACCGGTTGTATTACCGCAGCGGGCTGGCGCCGAGCAATGCGTTGAAGGCGATCCGCGAGGAGCTGCCGCAGATTCCGGAGGTGCTGGAGTTTCTGACGTTCTGCGAGACGAGCAAGAAGGGTGTGCTGCCGGCGCGCCTCGAAGGCAAGCGCTGACGATAAAAAAGCGCCGCAGGCTAAAATAAAAAAAGCGCGAAGCGCCAAAAAAATAAAAAAAAGCGCGAAGCGCCCAATCCCGCCCTCCGTCGTACGGAGTCGCCGTCCAGGGGGCGAACACCCCTGGTCGCTCCGGCTCCACCGGAGCGAAGCTAAGCGAAGCGCTCCCCCCAATCGCGGGCGGAGCCCGCACCTCTCTGCGAAAGCGAGGTCGGCAGCCGAGTCACGAAGTGACCGGCGAACGACATCGAGCGAAGCAGGCCGGGGTGGATACGGGAGAAGGTTTCGCACGGAGGCACGGAGGCACGGAGGGGGAGTGATGGAAGCGGCATTTTGCGTGTTGCTTCGAAACGGGCGCTCCGGCCGCAAGCGTCCTCCGCTCGGGCCGGGCTCAGCGGCGGAACTGCGTTCCGCCTACTTGAGCTGGGGCTTCGCCCGGAGCGAGGGAGGCGAGGCGTTGCCTCACACTCCACAAGAGGGCTCCGCGCCCTCTTGACTCTGCGCAAGGGCGCGGCCCTTGACCGGGGTACTGGCGCTTTGGCACGCGGGGCGCGGCCCTTGACCGGGGTACCGGCGCATAGGCTCGCCGGGTAACTTGATTTCGACAACATCACAAATATTCGATATAGAAAGGAAGTCCTCATGGTTGACGCATTGCAGAAAAACCCGAAGTTCACTCCACGCCGCGGACCGCTGGTCCTCGCCATCCTCGACGGTGTCGGCTACGGCAAATACCCCGACGGCGACGGCGTCGCTCTCGCCCACACCCCCGAACTCGACCAGCTTACCGCCAGCTGCCCCCACACCAAACTCAAAGCCCACGGCACCGCCGTCGGTATGCCCTCCGACGAAGACATGGGCAACAGCGAAGTCGGACACAATGCGATCGGCTGCGGCCGCGTCTTCGCCCAAGGCGCCAAACTGGTCGAGGAAGCCATTGCCACCGGCAAACTTTTCGCCGGCAAAGCCTGGCACGAGGTCGTCGAAAACGTCCTTGCCAAACACTCGACCCTCCACTTCCTCGGACTTTTTTCCGACGGCAACGTTCACAGCAATATCAATCACCTCCGCGCGATGATCGAAAAAGCCGACGCCGCCGGAGTTGCCAAAATCCGCGTCCACATCCTCCTCGACGGCCGCGACGTGCCGGAGACTTCGGCGCTGAACTATGTTTTGCCCTTTGAGGAATTCCTCGCCGGATTCAACGCCCGCGGCCGCGACTACCGGATCGCTTCCGGCGGCGGCCGGATGGTGATCACCATGGACCGCTACGGCGCCAACTGGGACATGGTCCGCAAAGGCTGGGACATCCACGTCCGCGGCAAAGGCGAATACTTCGCCTCCGCCGAAGCCGCGATCAAGGCGCTCCGCGAACGCACCGGCGCGATCGACCAGGATCTGCCGCCTTTTGTCATCGCCGACGACGGCAAAACGCCGGTCGGGCCGATCGTTGATGGCGATTCGGTGGTCTACTTCAACTATCGCGGCGACCGTGCGCTTGAAATCACCGAGGCATTTGAGGCGGGTTCCGAATTCAAGCACTTCGACCGCGGCGTCGTTCCGCAGGTGGTCTACGCCGGGATGATGGAGTACGACGGCGATTTGCACGTGCCCAGTCGCTATCTGGTGAGCCCCCCGGAAATCAACCGGACTTTCGGCGAATACCTCTGCGCCTCCGGGGTCAAGCAAATGGCGATCAGCGAAACCCAGAAATTCGGTCACGTCACCTATTTCTTCAACGGCAACCGTTCGGGCAAGTTCAGCGACGCGCTGGAAACTTACGTCGAAGTGCCGTCGGATATCGTCCCCTTTGAACAGCGCCCGTGGATGAAGGCCGCCGAGATCACCGACAAGGTGGTCGAAGCGATCGAGAGCGGCAAGTTCGGAATGATCCGGCTCAACCTCGCCAACGGCGATATGGTCGGTCACACCGGCAATATGCAGGCGGTCCGGGTGGCGGTCGAAGCGGTGGATCTTTGCATCGGCCGTATCCGTCAGGCGGTGGCCAGAGCGGGAGGGATTCTTCTCATCACCGCCGACCACGGCAACGCCGACGACATGCTTGAGCATGACAAAAAAGGCAATGTGAAGCTTGACGAGAACGGTGTCCCGGCGCGCAAAACCAGTCACTCGCTCAATCCGGTTCCGTGCATCATTTTTGATCCGGCGGCCAAGGGTGAGTATAGCGGCGAGCTGAAAACCGGTCTGGGCATCAGCTCGGTGGCGGCGACCTGTCTCGAACTTCTCGGCTACGAAGCCCCCGGCGACTACGACCCGAGCGTCCTCAACTGGAAGTGACGGCCCGATAGCGATCAGGTTCTCCGGCCCGAGCGCGGATGCGCATGCGCCGGATCGACTGAATCTTTTGGGTACAAAAACTGGCTTGAGTGTAAAAACAGTGAATTGCGGCTCGGAGTTGCGCTTTTGTAAGCATCTGACTACCATGGGTAACCAGATTCGAACAAGGTCGTGAATACGAACGCAAGGCACGTTTTTGCGCCACGTTTTCCCGTTTTTAGAGGTATCCTTCAGCCTCGATATTGCATGAATGGCCGAAAAATCTATCGCATCATTCTGGCGGCAAACATCTTGCAAAATCCTCTCCGATAGCGCTGCTATCGGACTGCGGTATTTGCAAGCCGTTGCCATCCATAATGATTGCGATATATTTCCGGCGCTTCATGCAACATCCAGGTTAGCCTGCATATTGCATGAAGCCGACTGGGATTTGAGCACTCTTTTGAGCTCACCAAGACGCAAAATCCTCGTCGATAACTCGTTATCGTCTACGGTGTTTGCATCTTGCTGATTCTCAAAATATTTGCTCAAATCGTCAGCCTTTTCATGCAACATGCAGGTTAGGCAAAAAGCAGCGCGCGGATCAGGTGTTTCGAGTCGTTTGATGACTCGATACCTGATCCGCGCGCTGTATTTTTCACTTATCGGTCGCTCCGGCACCTGTCGGAGTCCCCGTTCGAACCGGGCGCAGCGCCCTCTTTACTCCGCGCAAGGGCACAGCCCTTTACCGTATTACCCGAGCCGAAAGAGCAAAAGCGACCGGCTCGGCAAAACCAGGGCGACGTTCGCCGTAACAGTTTTCGGCGAGGAGCTCGAAATACGCCTGCGGATGAGCGCAGGCCGGGCACGCCGCCGGCGCCTCGGTACCAGTGTGGAGATATCCGCAGTTGCGGCAGCGCCAAACCACGGTTTCCGCTTTTTTGAACACCGTGCCGTTCTCAATATTCTTCAACAGCCCGAGATAACGGTGCTCGTGCTGTTTTTCCGCCACGCAGATATGTTCCCAGACAAAGGCAATCGGCTCGAAACCTTCTTCGCGGGCGATTTTGGCGAAGGTCGGATACAACTTGCTCCACTCCTCATATTCGCCCGCCGCCGCCGCCTTGAGATTCTCCGCCGTACTGCCGATCACCCCCGCCGGAAACGACGCCGTGAACTCAAGAATCCCGCCTTCCAGAAACTTGAAGAAACGCTCGCCGTGCTCCTTTTCCTGCGCCGCGGTTTCCTCAAAGATATCGGCGATCTGGACAAACCCATCCTTGCGGGCCCGGCTGGCGAAGAACGTGTACCGGTTCCGCGCCTGGGATTCCCCGGCAAAGGATTTGAGAAGATTTTTTTCGGTCTGAGTTCCCTTGATCGATTTCATGCTTTCCTCCGAGTGTTCGGGTTATCAGAAAAACAGCTTGTCAGCCGTAGCGACGGATCATTCCGGATTGAGGCGTTTTCGGCCTGTATCCGGCGTTTATATCATACCATAACCCAAACCGAAATACAAATCCCTTGTTGACAATTTTCGCTTGAAAAAAACACTCAGGAGGCGATTTGTCATGGATTACTCATACTTTCCCCCGGTCGGAACCGCCGAAGTTCTCGAAAACCGGCACGAACTGCTGCTCT
>JBFWIO010000247.1:0-5278 GCA_050255955.1 Victivallaceae bacterium | reverse complement strand
CCGATCTCGCCGCGAGGAACGTCACCATCGTGCCGGAGATCGATATCCCCGGTCACTCGCATATCGCCGTGGCCAACTATCCGGAATTGCTCAAATGCGAAATCTCCGGCGGCTCCAACGTCTACTGCGCCGGCCAGGAGACAAGCTACCGGTTCATCGAAAATGTCCTGCTTGAAGTTTTCGAAATATTTCCTTCGCCCTACATCGTTCTCGGCGCCGACGAGGTCCGCCCCAAATCCTGGGAGAATTGTCCGCGCTGCCGCAAGCTCGCAACGGAGCGGAACTTCAAGGACAGCCACGAACTCCAGCACCATTTCGTATCGCGGATCGCCGACTTCTGCCGCAAGCAAAACCGCAAGCCGACCGGCTGGGATGAAATTCTGGCGGGCTGCGGGGACACTTACCCCGAAGTCGCCGTGATGACCCGGTTCGACCGCGATTTCCCCGGCGTCAAACCGGCCGAAGCGGGGCGTGAAATGATCATCATGAAGACGTCAAAGTGTTACTTTGACTATGCCCAGGATATCGGGGAACCGCGTGCGATCAGCATCCGCAACACCTGGGAAAACACCTACCGGCTGGAGCCGGTTCCGCCGGCTTTGGCCGCCGACAAACAACCTTTCATCCTCGGAGTCGAGGGTGCGTTGTGGACGGAATACGTGCCCAATCCGGGACACGCCGGCTACCTTCTTTTCCCGCGCGCGCTGGCGCTGGCCGAGGTCGCATGGACCCGGCCGGAGCGGCTTGACGAGAGCAACTTCCGGATCCGGCTGCGGGGCTATTTACCCGCCCTCGACGAGGCCGGCATCTGTTACCGCCCGGACGGCGGGCTGCTGCGGGTCACCGAGCGCGACGGCAAAGTCGAACTCGCCACCCCGATTCCGGATGCGGCGATTCATTACACGCTCGACGATTCCTATCCGACGGCGGCTTCGCCGCGTTACACCGGGCCGCTGGAGATCGGCGATCTCTCCAATCTGCGGGTCGCGGTAATCGGCAAGCGCGGCAACGCGTTTCCGGTTTTTGACCGCACCGTGGGAGTCGGCAAGTGGACCATCAGCGGGCCCGAAGCAGCCGAAAACCGCCCCCTCGAACTGGCCTTTGACGACGATGTCAATTCCTTTTATCAGAGCAAAAAACCGTTTGCCAAGGATTCCGAAGTCAGGCTTGATTTCGCCGCGCCGAGACAGCTTGACGGGGCCAGGGTGGTGGCGGCGCGGGGGATGGCCGGCGGCGGCGGCAACGTTCTTGCCGCGGGACGGCTGCTGCTCTCCGCCGACGGCGAAGCCTTCACCGAGGCGGCCAAGTTCAACAACGGCGTCGCCGAATTCAAGTGTCCGCCGCAGCCGGTCAAAGCAATCCGGATTGTCGCCGACGAAACCGTCAAACCGGCGCTGCGGATTCGTGAAATCGCGCTTTCCGGGCCGCCGCCGCCGCCCCCGCCGCCGGTGATCGACCCGGCAGACGATCCGGAGGTGGATCCGATGGCCGAGCCGCCGGTCGCGGCAATCGCCGACGTGAAGCGGAACGCCGCCGGTTCCGAGCAAATCTTCTCCAAAGCGTTTTAGGTACGGTCCGCCGGGTTCGCGGCGGGCCGCCGTGGATCGGATTGAAACAGGAACCAGCAGGGAGCCGTTACCATGTGCAACTCCGGCGCGATCCGGATCGGAAAGCCGGATTTGCCCGCGCCTTTTTTCCGCAAATGCTTCCCCCTCGGGCCCGGCGATTACCGGGCGGCGCTCAGGCAAACGCATGGCGGGGAGGTCGAACTTGCTTCGGGGACTCATCACTTTATTACAGGGAGTTGAAAGATGAAGCGGATTTACGGTTTGCGATTGCTCGTGCTGCTCCTGGGCGGGACACTGGCCGGAATGGCGGTCCCGGCGACCGCCGAAGTCACCTTTGAAGCGCTCGGTGCCCCTTCGCGGGCCAAGGAGGTCGACTCTTTCCCCTTTGCCACCACCGACGGCGCCGGAAACGTCACGGTGTGGACAATGCGCGACATCGGCAGCGCCTGTGCCATGATCGGAATCAACACCCGGAGCGGCAAAAGCACGGTGATCGACTTCACCCGCTACGGCCGCGCCAAAATGGCGCTCGGGCCCAACGGTGCAATCTACATTCACACCGCAGGCGGCGCGGGCGGACGTTTTTTCAGGTACGACCCGGCGGCGGCGAAGCTCACCGACCTCGGCGTTTCCTCGCGAACCGCCACCTATATGCTCCAGACCCTGATGACCCCGGAAGGGATCTTCTATGTTCCCACCTATCCCGGCACCGAAGTCAACGCGGTCGATACCAAAACCGACCGGATTCTGAAATCGGTCAAAGTGGCGACTGACGTGCGCCAGAAATACATCACCGGCATTCAGGGTGACCGCGACGGCGTCATTTATCTCCGGCTCGGGCTTGACCACCCCGAAATCTGGTCGTACCAGCCCGCCGCGGGAACGAAAAAGCAATTGCTGCCGGAAACGTATTTCGAAAAGTTCAAGCCGGGCGATCCCGAATTGCGGCCGGGCAACGACGGCGGTGTCTATCTCAAACTTCCCGGAGGCGAAAGCTATCGCTGTTTCGCCGACCGCCTGGAAAAAATCGACAAGATACCGCCCCTGCCCCCCCGGACTCCGGTGCTCACCGCCGAAAAACTCGCCCCGCTCCGGCTCAACAGCGACGGCGAACTTGAACTCGCTCCCGCGCCGGTCAAGCCTGGTGGGGCGGTCAGCAAAATCAAGACCGATACGCCGCCCATTCACCCCGAGATCTACTCGGTCAGTTGCGAAAGCGGCGGCTGGCTTTACGGCGGCACCATCCAACCGGCGGCGGCGTTCCGCTACCGGCCGGACACCGGGGAGAAAGAGGATTTGGGACGGCTCGGCGGGGGCGCGATTCAGATTTACGATTTGCTGCCGGTCGGCGATAACTTGTTCATCAGCAGCTATACCGGGGGGCATATCGATACGTTCAATACCAAAACCGGGGAAAAGAAGCACATTGGAAGCCTCACCAAGCTTGCCGGCTACGAACGCATTCCCTGCCTCATCCTTGCGCCCAACCGCAAAATTTACGGCGGAGCAATCCCGGTCAAGGCGAAACTCGGCGGGGCGATCATAGAAATCGACCCGGCGACAGGAACCATGCGCTATTGGAAAGATGTGATACCCAAACTCAGCATTCCATGCGTGGCTCCGGTCAAGGCAAGTCCGCTCATTTTCGCCGGAACTTCGACTTCCGGCGGCACCAGCGCGATTCCCGAGGCGAAAGAAGCCTGCGTACTGCTCTTCGACCCCGAAAGCGGCAAGGCAGTGTGGCAGGGAAATCCGCTGCCCGGTGAAACCGGCTATCATTTTGCGACCGCGACGCCGTCGGGCCTGATCTGCGGGATCGGGGCGTCAACCCGGGGATACTATCTGTTTGATCCGGCGACGCGGCAGGTTACGGCGACCGGCAAGCTGCCGCCGGAGGGCGCGCTCCGGCTCTGTCGCCAGGTCCTGCCGGACGGCCGGGTGATCGGGGTGGCGGGGAACCAACTCTTCGCCATCGATCCGACCTCGGGCAAGCTCGAAATCCCCGGTCGCCACCCGTCGCTCGGCAAAATCATCCACCAGATATGGCTGTCGCCCCGAGGAGAGCTCTTTTACGGCTCAGAAGGCGTTTTGTGGCGGGCTCGTTTTTCCGGCGCTCAGCCGTAAAAAAAGCATCCGCCCTTTTGAAAAACAGCGTGACGGCTCCCGCCTCGGTTCTTGCGAAGCTCAGACGGCAGCGGATGACAGCGGCGCGACGGAATTTATTTGTTTGATTTCGACGGCGGTTTGCAGTAGCTTGAAGTAAGCACCTTCTTCACCAGCCGGCTCAGCGAGAGGGGTTGAGAGGCCGCCATTTCGGCCCGGAGATCCCGTGCTTCACGGCAGGCATTAAAAAGGAATTCCATCTCCTCGAGCTTCTGCCATTGCGGCGTTCCGCAGAGCCGGATCGGGCTTTGCGAGCTCAGGATTCCTTCTTCGTAGAGTTCCACAATTCGGCTTGCTTTCACCGGGCCCCAGCAGTTCCGGCCATCGTCAAAAAAATACTTGTCCATACATCCCAATGCAATCTCATTCACGGACGGCAACTGCCTCCAAGCTCCGTCCCTGAAGGTAATATAGTCACCAAAATTACGATTGCAATCGGATTTCCGGTTTTGACATGGAACTTTCGGCAAAAAACCCGGCGGCAAAGCCGGGTGGAAAAAGCCTCATCCCCTGGTGAAATCCGAACGGTTCATGATCAATCCGTAAGCCAGATGGTCGGATTCGAGCGAAACTCCGATCCCCCGGAGGTCGCCGTAGTTTTTCAGCAGGAGGCAGCCCTGGTAACGGTCAAAAAGACGGTCCACCCCGGCTGCGATCACCGCCGGATCATTGCTCGGCATAACCTTTTGGATATCCACCGGGGACCACAAAGCGGCCTGGTGTTTTTCCAGCAGCGGGCGCAGGAAATGGTGATCGTAGACGTCCGGCTGGTCGAACTGGAAACAATCGACCCCGGCGACCAGCAGACGTTCGACGATCTCGGAATTCTGGCCGCATGAGTGCATGAATATCTTCATCCCGGCGTCGTGAATCATGGCAAAAAGGTCGGTATAAAGGTCTTTGAAAAACTCATCCCACATGTCGGGAGAAAAGAGCAAGCCGGTCTGGGTGCCCATGTCTTCGGCGAAGAAGTAACCGTCGGCCTTGGACGCGGCGGCGACAGCGATGACTTTTTCGAAAAACGGCCGCAGTTTGCGGTTGAGGGCATGGACTTCGTCAGGGGCGAGCGCCATATCCATCAGGTAATTTTCGAGCTTGCGCAAATAACGGGCGGTACCGAAAACCCAGTTGTGGTGGGTCGCCATGTGAAACTTGTCGGGCTCGCGGTCAAAGGAATCTTTGAGGATGGCCACACAGGCGTCGAAGTCGAGCTCGGGAATCGCGAAATCCGGCAGCATCCCCCAATCCGGCAGCGCCTGGTGGTGAATTTCGCCGCCGAGACAGCCGTCCACCATCCGCACCCAGACATTGCCCCAGAAATCATCGTAGTACTCGAAGTTCCCCTCCACCCAGCGCTTTGGCTGATACCCGTGAAAGGTGTTGATGCCGGTAATCACCATGTCGTTGCAGCGGCCCCGGGTGAAGGTGATCCCCGGACGCGGCGCGTCGCGGTGCGCGAGATTGGCGAGAACGATTTCTTTCGGCGTCATGACAAGCAATGCTCCTGTGTCGATTTGAAAATAAACCGGTCGATATTATACTTCCGA
>JBFWIO010000246.1:0-5315 GCA_050255955.1 Victivallaceae bacterium | reverse complement strand
CGCCAGCGTCATCATCGACCACAGCCGCTTGGCGAAGCATCCGGCGGTCGCGGCCGGAAGCGTCAGCAAGGCGATCACCAGAATGATCCCGACGATGTAGACCATCAAAACAATCGTCAGCGCAGTCAGCACCAGCAGCGCAAGATAGATCAATTTGACCCGCACCCCGCGCAATTCGGCAAAGGTGTTGTCAAAGGACAGCGCCAGGACGTTGTTGAAAAACAGCACGGTCGGAATGAGAATGATCAAATCGAGCCCCAGCGTCAGCCAGATTTCGCGCTGCCCCAGCAGCAGTATGTTGCCGAAGAGATACCCCTGAAAGTCAACGTACCCCGGCGTCTTGTCGAGGAACAGCAAACCGACCGACATCCCGAGGGCCCAGATCACCGCGATTACGGTGTCTTCGCGCTCGCGGGCGTAGAGACTGACCAGTCCGATCAGCAGCGCCGACGCCACCGCGCCGACCGCCGCCCCGAACAGAGGCGAAGCCCAGACCACGCCGCAGACCCGTTGAAAAAAGAGCGCCGCGCCGACGCCACCCAGCACCGCATGCGAAATCGCTCCGGCGATCGAAGTGATCCGGCGAGTCACCACCATGGTCCCGACCACCCCCATCGAGAGCGAGCCGAAAAGTCCGACCAGCAGCGCGCAGCGCATGAAATTCATTTCCGGCATCATCAATTCGCGGATGAGTTCCATTATTTGGCCTCCCCGCAGTTGCAGAAGCAGCCGTGATCGTGCCGCACCAGATGGACGTCGTGGCGGTAGACCGCGTCCGCCGCGGCCTGGTCAAAGGTGCCGGCGCGGTGTACCGTGACCCGGCGGTTGACACAGATCACGCTGTCGATTTCGCGGTTGACGAAACCGAGGTCGTGGGAAACGGTAAGGATGGTCAGCTTGCTCCGCAGCCGGTCAAGGGTGGCGTAGAACTGCTCCTCGGCCCCGGGATCGATATTGGCAGTCGGCTCATCAAGCAGGAGCAACTCCGGTTCGCAGGCCAGCGCACGGGCGATCAGAGTCCGCTGCCGCTGCCCGCCGGAGAGATCGGCGAAACCGCGGTCGGCGAGGTCGGCGATCCCCATTTCCTGCAACGCCGAAGCGGCGACGCGCTGGTTTTCGGCACTGTACCGGCCCCAGAAGCCTTTGCGGATGGTTCCTTGCAGTACCACTTCGCGAACCGAGATCGGAAACGCGGCGTCGAGCTGATGATACTGCGGCATGTAGCCGAGGTGCTGCCGCGCCTCCAGCGGAGACTTGCCGAGAATCCGGATGGTGCCGCGCCGCGGGACCAGCAAGCCGAGCAAAAGCTTGAGCAAAGTGCTCTTGCCGCCGCCGTTCGGTCCGATGATTCCGGCGGATTCGCCGCGATTGATGGTCAGATTGACATTGACCAGGGTCGGCGAGTCCGCGTCATAAGCGAAATCGAGATCCCGGATTTCGATAATCGGCTCGGTCATTATGGTTTGAATCCCTTGACAATGTGATCGGTGATGGTGCGGAACGAAGTAATCATATCGGGGGCCAGGGGGTCGAGTTCGACGGTATCGCCGCCGATCGCCTTGGCCAGCGCATTGGCGGCGTTGGGGTTGAACTGCATCTGGACGAAAATGGTTTTGACCTTGTGCTCGTGCGCTTCCTTGATCACCTCAGCCAGCTGGGCCGGCGAGGGTTCGCGGCCGGAAAGCTCAATGCCGTGCTGTTCGAGGCCGTACTCGTGGGCGAAATAGCCGAAAGCCGGATGGTAGACCAGAAAACTTTGCCCTTTGTAAGGCGAGAGTTGTTTCCTGCAGTAGGCGTCGGTCGCTTCGAGTTCGGCGACCACCTTGGCCAGATTGGCCTTGAATTGCGCGGCTTTTTCGGGATAAAGCTGCGAAAGTTCGCGCTCGATCGTCGTCGCCATCAAGATGCAGTTCTTCGGCGACAGCCAGAGGTGGGGGTCCAGTTCCTCGTCGTGATCGTGGTTTTGAGCGGCATCCTTGCGGTCGGCGTCCTTGTGTTCACCGTGGTTATGGCCGTGCTCCTCGCAGCAATCCTCATCCATCGGAATCCGCACGATGTCTTTGCCGACGTCAACCGGGCGGATCCGTCCATGGTCGAGCGCTTTGGCGATCGCGTTCTCAAAGGGCATCCCGGTATGAAAGTAAACTTTGGCTCCGGCGATGTCGCGGATTTCTCCCGGACGCGGCGAAAAATCATGCGGACTCCGGCCGACCGGCAACGCCGAAACCACTTTCAAGTCCGGTCCGGCAATTTTCTCCGCCAGAAACGCGACCGGGGGCAAGCCGGCGACAATATCCGGCCGCGACGTATTATCCTGACCGCACCCGCATAACGCGAACAACGCGGCCGCCAACGACAACTGAATCACTCTGAACATTTTAAAACCTCCACCGGATGATTGCGGGAAACTCCTTATCATAATAACTTATCACCGCAAGCGCTGAAATCAAGTTTGTCGAGATTATTTCGGCTATCGATTTGCAAAAGGGAAAAAATGTGTTATTTTATCAGAATGATTTAAGGATATTTTTGTAACCGTTTAACATACAACTCCAAGGTACAGTTTTGAAAACGAAAATTTTTCTGACCGGCATCACCGGTCTGGTCGGCAGCTCCTTCGTTACCGCCCTGCTGAACGACCGCCCGGATACCGAGTTTGTCTGCCTGACCCGCGGCGGCCGGAACCGCACCGCTGCCGATCGCGTTGCCGAAGCCGTTCGCGGCCAATGTGAATTCGACGGAACCCCCGAACGCTTCCACGATGTGATGCGCCGGATCGAAGTGATCGACGGCGACGTCGTCACCCTCGACCCCGCCGCCGTGGCCGCCGATCCCAAAATGGCCGGAGTCACCATCGTTTTTCACTGCGCCGCCGACGTCAACCTCGGCAAAGACCCCTCCGGCAAAACCTTCACCATCAATTTCCACGGCACCGAGAACGTGCTCGCTTTGGCCAAGCTCATCAAGGCCAAGGAGTTTCATTACGTCAGCACCGCCTACGTCGCCGGCCGCAGCCACGGCATCTCCCCCGAATCCCAGGTGCCCGACAACGGCTTCAACAATCCCTACGAAGAGAGCAAGTTCAAGGCCGAACAACTGGTCCGCGCCTCCGGCTTCCCGTTCACGATCTACCGCCCGGCGATCATCACCGGCCGCCGCTCCGACGGCAGCATCCGCAAGCCGCTGGCCTTTTACCGCATCCTCGAATTCCTCGCCAAACTCAAGAGCCACCGCTGCTCCAAACTCAAAGTCAGCCCGCTCGAAGACATCGACCTCGAAATCCATTTCCGGACCGTTCCCTCCGAACGCGTCTACTTCGTGCCGATCGACTTCGTCCAGTACGCGGTCACCAAATGCTTCCAGCAGCCGGTCGCCAACCAGACCTACCATATCACCGGTGACAGCCCGGTGTCCACCATGATGATCGACCGCGCCGTGGCCAAAACCATCGGTCTCAAGGAACTCACCATCTCCGACGACGCCATCGCCCCCAACAAGGACGAGAAACTCATGGAACGCTTCCTCGGCGACCTCTTCCCCTACTTCTCCGCCGACATCATCTTCGCCCAGGACAACGTCCGCAAAGCCCTCGGCAACGAAGCGCTGAACTGGAAGTTCGGCGAAAAAGAACTCGAAATCATGATGAAACGCTTCTTCATCGACTTCTTCCCCAACGTCGAGTGGATCCAGCAAGTCATCAAACGCTAACCTTATACCGGGAGGGCCTCACCATGAAAGACCTGAACCAGCAAATCACCGAAAAACTCGAAAGCCTCCGCGTCCACCTCCAGGCCGACGGCGGAGACCTCGAAATAGTCGCCATCAACGGCAAAACCGTCCAGCTCAAACTGCGCGGAGCCTGCGGCTGCTGCCCCCACGCCACCATGACCATCAAAAGCGGTCTCGAACGCATCCTGCGCGAAGAAGTAGACCCCGAAATCACCATCGAACGCGTCCTCTAAACGCGAAAAAAACACGCACTCCCGACGGGGGAGAGAGCAAAAATTTTGAGGAAATTTTTTCTCCCTCCCCCGAACCCCCTCCTACTTTTCAAACCTTTTTATGTCCGGCGCTTTTTCTTTTTTGCGATGCAAAAAAGAAAAAGCGCAGTACGTAAAAGTTTTTGTAAAAGATGAGGGGGCTCGGGGGAGAAGAAAGAAACCGCAGCCGACATTCGGCTTTTTTTAAAAAGTTTTGTCTTCTCCCCGTAGGGAGTGCGTGTTTTTTACTTAACGGATCCGAGCAGTTCTTTCAGTCGCGAACGCCAGGCGCCGCAGTCGGGACAGGCCGAATTGGTGCAAGTAAAAAAATTGTGGAGTAAAATGACGTCATAGGGAAAGAATTCGACCTCACGGACTTGGTCGTCGATGGTTATGAGCCAATACTCTTCCGAACGAGGGAGTTTGGGGATGGGAGAGCCGTCCCTGAGTTTAAGGTTCCACGGGCCTTCAATTCGTGCACAGAGGTCGTCCGGAAACGTGACCGCGATCCAGCCATTGGCAGCTTCTCCGGGGACAATTTTCAAACTTTGGCCAGCTTCTGCGATGGTGACGGATTCGAAATTCAGGCCGGGACCAGTACGGATGTTGCAGCGCTTCAGCAATTTTCCGGTATCAGAAATCATGTCGCTCCGGACATACAGCCGGATTGAATCCGGGAAAGCGACCAGAAATCCGCGCTCGGAAATTTCTTTCACAGTCAACAGCGTCCCCTTTTTGAGCGGAATCCGAAAAAAATCTCCCCACAAAAAGGTACTGGAGTCTGACACCATCAGTGCATTTTCCGCGAAAAGCGACGGATTCAGGCGGCTCCATTCACGGAAAAGGCAAGGCTTGCACAGGCGCGGTTTGAAATCCGCCTGAAGTCCAGCCCTGCGAATATCGCTCAACAGTCGATCGATATTGCCCGTGTATTTTTCCCAGGAAACCGATTCGGGATTGCCGCAGTTCGCGCATTGAAAAATACGGGAGAGTCCGCACCCGCGCCGGGAAGGATGCACCGTACCGGCAGCTGCGGCACCGCCCGGCTTCAACGCGGTAATTTTGGCATCAAGTTCAGCTTGGGACAGAAATTTTCCCTCTTCAGCCATGCCGGCGATGGCAAAAGCGAAAATCAGCAACAGTATTTTCATAACCCGACCTCCTGAATTGAAGGGCTATTCCTTCTTTTTCAGACGGCGACGATTGAGGAAAGGTTGCGGAGGTATTCGCTGTGGTCGAGGCCGTAGCCGGCGACGAAGACGTTTTCTATTTCGAAGCCGTGCCAGTCGGGTTTGGCGATGCCGTCGGGGGCGCGTTCGACTTTTTTGTCGAGGA
>JBFWIO010000245.1:0-5334 GCA_050255955.1 Victivallaceae bacterium | reverse complement strand
TACGGCTTCGCCGCCGTCGAAGTCACCGGGATGTTGTTCTCCTGCGCGTACTTGATGAGATCCATCCGGCCGGTGAAACTCCATTCGCGCCACGGCGCGATCACCTTGATATTGGGCTCCATCGCATAGGCGGTCAACTCAAAACGCACCTGGTCGTTGCCCTTGCCGGTCGCACCGTGACAGATCGCGTCGGCCTTTTCGGCACGGGCGATTTCGATCAGACGCTTGCCGATCAAAGGACGCGCAATCGAGGTGCCGAGCAGATAGCTGCCTTCGTAAATCGCATTCGCCTGCATCATCGGGAAAATGAAGTCGCGGGCGAACTCTTCGGTCAAGTCCTCGACGTAGCACTTGGAGGCGCCGGTGCGGATCGCTTTGGCCTCAACCCCGTCGAGTTCCTCTTCCTGGCCGACGTCGGCGCAGAAGCCGACCACTTCGGCATTGTACTTTTCCTTGACCCACTTGACGATGACGGACGTGTCCAGACCGCCGGAATACGCGACGACGACTTTCATGATTTACTCTCTCCATGGTTGGTGTTGACCAGATAATTGGTGCGACTCGGGAATGCGAAAGACAGTCCCTCGGCGTTAAAGCGTTCAAGGATCGCCAGATTGATCGCATTGCGGGCGTCCTGCATCTCAAAGAAATCAACCGTCTGGAACCAGACGATCACACTGATGTTGAGCGAATACTCCTTGAAATCAGTAAAGAAAATACGCGGCGGCAGATTTTCCATGTCGAAAAGCGCATGGCCGTCGAGAATTTCATGCAGAATCGCCATCGCCCGCGTCATTTGCTCCGGCGTGGTGTCGTAAGTCAGTCCGAGGTCAAACCCATACTTGATATTGGGCCGTTTGGCGTAATTAAGGAGTTTGCTGTCGGCCATTTCCCGGTTGGGCACGTACCACAACGTGCCGTCAAGCGTCCGCAGCCGCGTGCTCCGCAACCCGATCGCCTCGACCATTCCCGATGACCCGCCCACCTCCACCCGGTCGCCGATTTTGAACGGCTTGTCGAGGATCAGGGTGATCGCGCCGAAAATATTCGCGATGGTGTTCTGCGCCGCAAAGGCGATCGCCAGCCCGAGCACCCCCGCCCCGGCCAGCAGCGCGCTGACGTTGAGTTTGAAAATATTCTGGGCGATGAAGATCACCGCGATCACCCAGATCGCCGCCTTGGACACCCGGCGCAGAAGGTCGATCAGGAGGTCGTCAAGCGAACTGCCCGTCTTCGCCGCCAGCGCTTTGAAGTAGACGTCGAGCACGCCGATCACCCGCAGCATCCCCCAGACCAGGATCAGCGTCGCCGTCGCGTAATAGAGCCGCGGCAGAAAATCCGCCACCGCGAGCGGAAGCTTGATCACCCGCAAACTCAAAACCACCCCGGTCGCCAGCACCAGCAGCCGCAACGGCGTATGAAGTTGCCTGACGATCCGGTCGTCAAGATCGGTTTTGGTCCTGGCGGTCAGCATCAGCACCACCCTCGTGGTGAGGAAACTGATCAGGAAAACCGCCGCCACCGTACACAGCATGCCGAGCCCGAATACCACAAAAGCGACCTGCTGGTCAACGAAAAAAGCGATGATGTTCTCAAATATCTGGCGCAGCGGCCCGATGTCGGTGATCGCCGCCAGCTCCCGGAAAGATTCCCCCGAATTGCTATTCATATCGAAAAATCCTGTCAAGTACGGTTTACAAAAAGGTCAAACGGTATTATATTTAAAGTAACACCGCTTTGCCGCTTCGGCAAGAGCCAATTCGGAAATTGTGATTATGAACAGTGAATTTTACCGGCAGTTGACCGATGCGATCGACCGCGCCGCGACCGGCTCGCGCGCGGTCGAACTCGACGCCGCGGTCTGGGCGGAATTCCGACTCGATGCGGCCTCCTCCCCTCCGCCCCCGGTTCGGCCCGTTCCGGTTGAAATCCGGGGCGCGCCGCCGGTTCGCCCGGTTCCGCCGGCCCCGCCGCGGGATTCGGGTGCCGCCGCCGCCGCCGCCGACCTCGCGGCGCTGGCGGAACTGGTGCGCGACTGCCGCAAATGCGTTCTCTGCGAGCAACGTTCCCACACCGTTTTCGGCGAAGGCAATCCTGCCGCCGAGCTGATGTTCGTCGGCGAAGGACCGGGTGCGGAGGAGGACGCCTCCGGCCGCCCCTTTGTCGGCGCCGCCGGGCAATTGCTGGACAAGATGATCGCGGCGATGACCTTCCGCCGCGAAGACGTGTATATCGCCAACGTGGTGAAGTGCCGCCCGCCCGGAAACCGTGCTCCGCTGCCCGATGAGATGGGGGCCTGTCTCGCCTATCTCCGGCGGCAGATTGAGCTGATTCGCCCCAAAGTGATCGTCGCCCTCGGCGGAACCGCGATGGCCGGACTGCTGGGCGGGCCGGTTTCCATCACCCGGATCCGGGGGCAGTGGACGGCGTATCAGACAATTCCGCTGATGCCGACGTTTCACCCCGCTTATCTCCTCCGCCGCGAAGAGGCCAAGCGCGAGGTCTGGAGCGACCTCCAGCAGGTGATGAAAGCACTCGGCCGCAAACGGGAGAACGGCAAATGAACAGTCGCGAAAAATTCGTCGCCAGACTCCGCCGGGAACTGCCCCGGCTGGTCGCCTCCGGCGTGCTCGACGAAGCCGCCGCCGAGCGGCTGCGCTCTTACTATGCCGCCACCCTCGCCGGCGGAAGCATGATCCGGGCCAGGATCGCGGTGTTCCTCGGTATTTTGAGCGGACTTTTGGGCGGCGGCGGGCTGGTGATGATCGTTGCCCACAACTGGGACAATTTATCGCCGGGGCCGCGGTTGCTTTTTGCCTTTGTGCCGATGATCGTCTTTGCCGCCGTCGGGACCTGGGTGCTGCTCCGGGACAAGGGCACGCCGTTCCGGGAGAGCATCGCAATCCTGTGCGCCGCGGGCTTCGCCTCGGCGCTGGCGATCGTTTCGCAGATGTACCATTCGACCGGGAGCACCGGTGAATTCCTGGCCGTGGTGATGATTCCGGCGGCGGCGCTGATCTACTTTTTCCGCAGTTACGCGCTGTTGCTGATCTATGCGCTGGCGCTGCCGGTGACGGCTCATGACTGGGACGAGGCGAGCCGGACTTATCTGGTGACGCTGCTTGCGGTGTTGCCGTTGCCTTTTATCCTCAAGCGGCTCTACCGGGCGCCGGGAGCGGGCTCGTCGCAACTTCTGCGCATCGTGCTGCTGGTGCTGATGATCACGCTCACCCAGAGTGCGGCGCGCGACTGCGGGCTGGCGATGGGGAGTTTTGTCTGGTGTGTGCTTTCGCTCGGATTTTATCTCGCCGGCTTGCTCAACCGGACGCATGCGCGCTTCAATGTTTTTCTCTACGCGGGCGGATCGGGGCTGCTGATCTTCCTGGTCGGGGCAAGTTTCAGCGGCTACTGGGACACCGCGTCCGGCCGTTCTTTTGACAAAGTCGATACGCTTGAGGAGTATCTGACCGTCGGCATCGCGCTCGGGTTTTATTTGTGGTACTGGATTTTCGCTTTGATCCGGCGGCGCTCGATGCCTTATCTGGTGCTGCTGCTGGCTCCTGCGCTGCCGCTTCTGGCGCCGATCTTCGCCGTGCTTGATATCACCCCGGCGTGGGGGGCCAATCTTTATATGGCGGTCTGCGGCGTGCTTCTTTTCGTTTACGGCTGGCGGGAGCGGACGCTCGGTTTGCTCAATCTCGGCATGGCGGTCTTGTCACTCTTGATTTTTCTGCGTTTCTGCAACGCCCGCAATGACTTTTTGAGCTACGGCCTGCTTTTCGTCGGGGCCGGTCTGGTGATCGGGCTCGGCAATTTCGTTGCCTGTATGATCTTCCGCAAAAAAGGTTCGGCGGAGTGCGGCGGAGGTGAAGCATGAAAAAGACCGGCGTGATCACGTTATTCGTCCTGCTCAATCTTGCGATGCTGGCGGCGGCCGGGTGGAAAATTTATCAGGCGCACACCGCCTTGCTCGACGGTCGGCCCTACCGGGTGCGGATCACCGGGCACGATCCGGCGGATATCTTCCGCGGCCGCTATCTCAGGTTTGCCATGCCGGACAGCGCGCGGGCGCGATCTGACAAACTGCCGCCGGATGCCCGCCGCGCGTATGTCACGCTGAGCGAGGGGGCGGACGGCTTCGCCCAGTTCGACCTCCTGTCGCCCGGGCCCGACCGGAACATTGAGTCGGTCGCGGTCAGACTTCAGCGCTGGCATCATTTGCCGAATCATTTTTTTCCGCCTTTCAACCGTTATTACATCAATGAACGTCAGGCCGCAAAGGCCGAGAAACTATTCCTCGAAGCAGTGCGCCGCAAAGAAGCGGTGCTGCTGTTCCGGGTCAAGGACGGCTTCGCCGTAATCGAGGATATCGAACTGGGCGGCAGACCGCTCCGGGAGCTCCTCGCCGGGGGCGCCGATTTACCATAGGAGAAATGAGCCAAGATGGGATTGTTCAATCGCAACTACATGCGGCGCGAGCCGCAGTTTTTTCAGGGCGCCGACGGCATGGGCATGGTCTGGAAGCTGATCATCGCCAACGTCATCGTGTTTTTTCTGGTGAGTGCCAATCCGAATCTTGCCGATTCGCTGGCGCTGACCGGCGAAAGCTTCCGGCGGGGGGAAGTTTACCGGCTGGTGACGGCGGGGTTTTTGCATGTTGAGTTTTTTCATATTTTCTTCAACATGTGGGGATTGTATCTCTTTGGCGCGCTGGTGGCTCCGGTCATCGGTGCGAATCGCTTTTTCTGGCTCTATATTGTCGGTGCGCTGTCGGGGAATGTGCTTTTTCTGGCCTTCAACTGGTCGAGCCCCTTTGCCTTGCTCGGGGCCAGCGGCGCGGTTTACGCGGTGATGATGGCGGCGGCGATGGTCGAGCCCAACCGCCGTTTCGTGATGATCTTCATGCCGTTCTGGCCGCTCAAGACCAGCACCATGGTGGTTTGCTTTACGGTCATCGAAATCCTCAGCGAAGCCGGCAAAATCAATGGCGGGGTGGCCCACCTCGCGCACCTCGGGGGGTTCCTCGGCGGGTATCTTTTGATGAAGTGTTTCCGGGGTGTCCGCCTTGAATGGGATCCGCTGCGGATGTTTGCTTCCGGCGGCAACCGCCGGGCGCCGGGCGCTTCCGGTCCCGGGCGGAGTTTCCGCTCCGCCGAATACCGCGCCGACTGGAACCGCCCGGACGTCAATGTTTCGGTTGACGGCGGCGGCGGCGAGCGTCCGGTCACCCAGGGCGAACTTGACCGCTTGCTCGACAAAATTTCGGTCGGCGGGATCAATTCGCTCAGCGAAGAGGAGCTTGCCCGGCTCCGGCTTGCCCGCGAACAGATGAAG
>JBFWIO010000244.1:0-5346 GCA_050255955.1 Victivallaceae bacterium | reverse complement strand
GATCAGCGAAGCCTTGCGCGGCGAAGGAGCGGTGCTCAAGTGCCGCAACGCCCGGGGGGAACTGGTCGAATTCATGGAAAAATACCACCCGATGAAGAGCCTCGCTCCCCGCGACGTGGTCGCCAGGGCGATCGACAACGAAATGAAGCGCAGCGGCGAAGAGTGCGTATATCTCGACATTACCAGCCACAGCGAGGAGAAACTGCGGCTCCGCTTCCCGAATATCTTTGAGCGCTGCCTCAATGCCGGGATCAATATGGCCAAAGACCCGATCCCGGTGGTTCCCGCCGAGCATTTCCTGTGCGGCGGGATCAAGACCGACATTCACGGCTGGACCGGCATCGCCGGGCTTTACGCGGTCGGCGAATCCGCCTGTACCGGGCTCCACGGCGCCAACCGTCTGGCCAGCAACAGCCTGCTTGAGGCGCTGGTGGTCGGCAAGGCTTCGGCGCGGGACATCGAGGGTAAATTTGCCCACCTCTCCACCTTGCGGGTCGGCCCGGAGGCCGCGCCGAGCTGGGTTTCCGGCAACGCGATCAACTCCGACGAACTGGTGGTGATTTCCCACAACTGGGATGAAATCCGCCGCTTCATGTGGGACTACGTCGGGATTTACCGGACCAACAAGCGCCTGGAGCGGGCCAAAGCCCGGATCAAGCTGATCCGCAAGGAAATTGAGAAATATTATTGGGACTTTATCGTCACCGCCGATCTGATCGAGCTGCGCAACATTGCGACCGTCGCCGAGCTGATCATCGACAGCGCCCTCAGCCGCCACGAAAGTCGGGGGCTCCACTACAACGCCGATTACCCGTATCGCGATCCTGATCTGGACTTCACCGATACGGTGATCCAACGGGAAATATAGTTGAAAATGAAACATCTTCTTCCGGTCGAGGAGCATATCCGAGACATCGTCGCCACCTTACAGGAAGCCGGTTTTGAAAGTTACATCGTCGGCGGCGCCATCCGCGACCTTCTGCTCGGCCGCCGGCCAAAGGATTACGATCTGACCACCGCCGCAACTCCGGAGGAAGTGCGCAACGTTTTCGGCCGCCGCAGCGTCCGGATCATCGGCAAGCGTTTCCGTCTGGCGCATCTGCATTTGCGCAAGGAAATCATCGAAATCAGCACCTTCCGCCGCGCCCCGGATCAAAACAAGGCGGGCAAAAGCCGGGAAGCGCTGCCGGAGAACATGATTCTCTCCGACAACGATTACGGTACCGCCGAGGAAGGCGCCCGCCGGCGCGATTTCACCATCAATGCCCTCTTTTTCGACCCGGTCCGCTCGGAATTGCTCGACTTCACCGGCAAAGGCCGTGAGGATATCGAAAACGGCGTCGTTCGCGCCATCGGCAACCCGGTGTTGCGCTTTGAGGAGGACCCGGTGCGGATGCTGCGGGCGCTGAAATTGGTCGGCCAATACGACTTCACGCTCGACTCGGAGACCGAAAACGCGCTCTTCGCCTCGCTGCCGCTGATTCGTCACGCCGCGTCTTCCCGGCTCTCGCTTGAGCTTGAGAAGGTGTTGAGCTCCGCCTATGGCGACCGCCATTTGCACGCCTTTCATGATTTCGGTTTCCTGCGCTACTTCCTGCCCGGGCTGGACGCCAAATGGAATGCCCCCGAGGGCCGTTACGCCCTCGAACTCCTGACCGAGCGCAACTACCGGATCGACGAGGGGTTGTACCGCAACAGCATATCGCTGGCGCTGGCGACGCTGGCGCTGCCGTTCATCGAAGCTGCCGCGGAGAGTCCGCGGGGCGGGCTTTGGCCGCTCAAGCACTCGTCGCCGCGGATCGATGCGGTGCTCGACACCCTTTTTCAGCCTCAGAATATGATGCACTGCATGACCGACTCGGCCAAGCGGATTCTGATGCTCCAGCCGCGCATGCGCGAGATGAACGGCGACGACGTCGAGGATATTCTCGGCGAACGCAGTTACAGTCACGCCCGCGAACTGATGACCATTCAGAACGCGATCGCATGGCAGGACGAAGCGCTTGATCGCTTCTGGCCGGAAGCCGGCCGCTCCGGCGGTTCCGCGGAACCCGCCGAAAAGCGCCGGAAGCGCCGCCGCAACCGCCGCTCCCCATCCGGCAAAAGCGGAGCCTGACAGCCGATGCCGAACCAACCTCCAGCAGGCAAACGGCCTCGTCGGGCGGGAACGGCACTGGTGCTGTTCGCCGCACTGCTCGGCGGACTTCTGCTCGGGCTGGGGTGTTATTCGCAATTCCACATGCTCTACAGTGTCGATTGCGCCGCATACAGCTCAATTCTGACCAAGCCGGAGGACCGTTCGCCGCTTCTGGCGGCAACCTTTATCCTGGCCGGTGCGATCATCGAAATCGCATTCATGCTCGGTTTGCGGAAACTGCGGCCGCAGCTGCCGGCCGTCGCGTTGACCATGGCTCCGGCGCCGCTTTTGCTGTGCGGTCTGGCCGGTTTGTTTCCGGGATTCGGGTCGGCGATCATGTTTTCCCTCGGAGTCGGCTGGGCGGCGGCGCGCCAGTTGCTGCTGCTGCCGGGGGCGGAACAGGACCTTTTGCGTCGCAAGTTGCAGAAACCGCTGCTGATCGGCTTCGTGCTACTTTCGCTCTGGTGGGTCGGAGTCGGCTGCTGGATGCAGATCGAGGCGCTCAACGTTCTTTATTTATACATCCACGACTGGGGCCTTTTTCTCGATGTGGCGCGCAACACGCTAAACGGCAAATACTTCATCACTAATGAGACCGGTCTTAATTTCCTCGGCAACCACTTTATGCCGCTCTCGATCGTGCTGTTGCTGCCGTTCGCCGCTCTCACCAGTACGCCCGAGCCGTTTTTTCTCTTCAACGCGCTGTTGCTCTACAGCAACGCGCCGTTGATCTACGCACTTGCGCGGGTCAACAAGCTGCCGCGCTTTCACGCGCTGACGCTGGCGACGATCACTTTGCTGGCGCCGTCGCTGGCCAATCTGATTCTGACCCAGCGGTACGGATTTCACGAGAATTCGTTCTTCATGCCGCTGCTGATTTTGTTTTTCATCTTGCAGGCGCGCGGGATGATCAAAAGTTCGTGGGTGGTCTGGGGACTTTCGCTGTTGATCAAAGAGACGGTTCCGGTCGTCTGGGCAGGGGTCGGGGTGGTGCTTTTTTTGCGCGGGGAACGCAAACGCGGCATGCTGATGACGGTATTGAGCGCGGTTTACTTCCTGTGTGTGACCAATCTGGTGATGCCGTATTTCCAGGGCGGGAGCGAGTACCGGATGCTTTTTATGTTCAGCCACCTCGGCAACTCATTCGGCGAAGTGGCGCTGTCGCCGGTGCTCCGTCCGGAGGTCTTCTTCGGGACGCTGTTTTCGGTACGGACGCTTGAATTTGCGCTGCTTTTGCTGCTGCCGGTGTGGATGATCGTTTTCTGCCGTCCGCTGTGGCTGCTGCCGTGCCTGGTTCCTTTCACCTTTGTCGCCATTCAGGAAGGGGTTTGGCTTCGCAACATTGTCTCGCAGCACCAGGCCGATTTTCTGATGCTGTTCTACATTGCCGCCGTGCTTGCCGCCGCCGACATCCGCCGGCGGCGGGAATCGGGGCGTTGGGAAAAGATGCTTTTCCACCCCCTGCCCGGAGTTCACGGCGGTGAACGGTTGCTGACGCCGCTGCTTTGCGGCAGCCTGCTTGGCGCGCTTCTCTCCTTTTACTTTTTCGCCTACGGCATTCATGGCAAATACTCCTTCAACGCCGTGGCGATGCAGCGCAGTTTCGGGCCGGATATGGAGCTCTTCAAACAGCACATTCCGAAGGGTGCGGAGCTCAACGCCTCGATGGCTCCCGCCGCCCATTTCGCGCTTCGCAACCAGCTCTATCCGAATTCGCTCAACTTCAACTATCTGAGCAACTTTGTGCTGCTCGACCTTTTTACCGAGTATGAAGATCGCGGACTCTTTGATCAAGTCCGCGGCACGCTCCTGTCCCGGAATTACCGGGTAATCGAGAGGGTGCTCAAAGACGGACGCATGCTGATTCTGCTCGCCCGCGAAGGCGTGGTCAAACCCGACCGGCTCCATGTCGTCAGCGATCTCCAGTATTCCGAACTCGGCAGATTGCTGCCGCAGAAATGGCCGGATTGTGAAGTCCGGTTTACGCTTTTGAGCGACAAGGTCATGTTCTTCATCCGTCCGGTCAAGCCGCTGGATTGCGATTTTGAAATTCAAGTGCTGCTGTTCGGCAGCGACGGGAGTGTTTCAGGTGAAAAAAATCTTTTCGGTGACGGCGTGACGCCGGCTTTTCTGGCTGCTCCGGGCTCAATGATGATCTATGAACTTCCGCTCCCCGCCGGGGGATTGCGCGAAATCAAGGTCAAATTGACCCCCCGCCCGCCGATTGATCGCAAGCATCATAAATTTCCAATATCGGAGAAAAAAAATGAGTAAGAAGTTGAAAGTTGTCATCGCCGGACTCGGCCGCATCGGCTGGGCCTACCATCTGCCGCAAATCAAGGCCAATGCCGATTTTGAACTGCTGGCGGTGGCCGATCCGTTGCCGGAGCGGCTTGAGGAAGCGGTGGATACGTTTCAGGTTCCGCGCACCTATACGTCCGTCGAAGCGATGCTTGATGCGGAAAAAGAGGCCGACCTTCTGGTGCTGACTTCGCCGACAAGTTTCCATGCGGCGCAGACGCTGTACGCTTTTGAGCGCGGCATCGACGTTTTCTGTGAGAAGCCGCTGGCCAAGAATCTCGATGAAGCCAGAATGATGGCTGACGCGATGAAGCGATTCGGCCGCAAACTGATGATTTACCAGCCGCACCGGGTACGCCCGGAAGCTCAAGTGCTTCGTTCGATCATCGAATCCGGCGTGCTCGGCGAAATTTTCATGACCCGCCGGACCTGTCACGGCTTCAGCCGCCGCAACGACTGGCAGTCGAAGCTCGAATTCGGCGGCGGCATGCTCAACAACTACGGTGCGCACTTCATTGACCAGTTCATGTATGTCTTCGGCGGCGATCACTTTAACGTCTCCGGCTGCGAACTGCGGCGCGAAGTCTCGGTCGGCGACGCCGACGACGTGGCCAAAATCCTGCTGGTCAATCCCGCCGGCGTGATCGGCGACCTCGACATCAATATGGCCTCCGCGTTTGACGGCCACGAGTGGATCGTCTACGGCAAAAACGGCGCGGCAAAACTCGACAACACCGCTAAATGCTGGCGTCTCCGCTACGTCCCGGCCGGCAAAATGCCGCCTTTGGCGCCGCAGGGATCGCTCGCGGCCGCCAACCGCAAATACACCTCCGAGGAACCGCTGCCGTGGCATGAGACCGAAATCGCACTGCCGAAGCACGTCGAAGGAACCTACTATGAACACGTCT
>JBFWIO010000243.1:0-5439 GCA_050255955.1 Victivallaceae bacterium | reverse complement strand
TGTAGATTTGTTCCAATTCATTGTCAATGATTCGATGACAGTCTTTGCATGCCAAGAGCAGATTTTCGGCGCTATTCAATTTATCTGAGGGATATCTTGGTTCGTATCTATGGGTTTTGGGATTAACATCATGGATATGAGCGATGTCAGCTTCGTTAGCAATATAGTGGCTTTGAGGGTCTTCACTTACATCTTTGTTGCATATTGCACAGCGTCCGGCGGCTTCAAACCAAAGTTGCCTGCGTGTCTCGATAGAAATATTACGATCACTGCTCATCGTTTGATCCCCTTCAAGAGCGCCGACATTTTTGACCGAACCGCGACCAGTTCGTTTTCCAATTGCTCGATCTCCGCGTCCACCGCGTCGATGTCGATTTCCGGCTCCGGCTCAAAGGTATCCACGTAACGCGGAATGTTCAAGTTGAAATCGTTCTCTTTGATCTCTTCAAAACTTGCCGCGTGAGCGTATTTCTCCACCTCTTTCCGAGCTCTGCAGGTCTCCACAATCCGAGTGATTTGCGCATCGGTCATGCAGTTCTGATTTTTGCCCGGTTCAAATTCCCGGGAGGCGTCGATAAACAGGACATCCTTACGCTTTTCGTTTCGCCCGCCCCGCTCCCGGCTGCGGTCAAAGAGCAGTATCGCCACCGGAATCCCCGTACTCTGGAACAAATTCGCCGGCAGGCCGATCACCGCGTCAAGGATATTCTCTTCAATCATCGCTTTGCGGATTATGCCTTCACGACTGCCGCGGAAAAGCACCCCGTGAGGTACCACTACCGCCACCCGCCCGGAACCCGGCTGCGCTGTTTCCACCATGTGGGTGATGAATGCCCAATCGCCCTTGCTTTTCGGCGGAACGCCGCGGAAAAATCGGTTGTACCGGTCTTCTCCGGCTTTTTCCGCCCCCCATTTGTCCAGCGAAAATGGCGGATTGGCAACCACAATGTCAAAGGTCATCAGTTTGTCGTTTTCCGCCAATCCCGGATCGGTCAAAGTATTACACCATTCAATCCGGGCGCTGTCGGCGTTGTGCAGAAACATGTTCATCCGGCACAGCGCCCAGGTTGCGCCATTCACTTCCATCCCGAATAGCGCGTAATTCGGCGTCCCGACCTCTTTGCCCGCCGCAATCAGCAGCCCGCCGGAGCCGCAGGCCGGGTCGCAAATCCGTTGTCCCGGTTGAGGATTCGCCAGTTTTGCCACCAGTTCGGTCACCCGGGTCGGGGTATAAAATTCGCCCGCTTTTTTCCCGGCGTCCGAGGCAAAGCGCTCGATCAGATACATGTAGGTATTGCCGATGATATCCTCGTCCACCCGATCCGGACTCAGTTTCAGTGCCGGCTTGTCAAAGTCTTCAAGCAACAGTTGCAATCGGCGGTTGCGCTCCGCCGGCCGCCCCAGATTGGCCTCTGAGTTGAAATCGATGTTGCGGAAAACTCCCTCCAATTTTGCTTTGTTTTTTTCTTCGATCGCATCAAGCGTGATATTGATCAACTCCCCGATATTCGGGGCCTTTTTTCTTGCCAGCAGACTGTCAAACGTGGCCTCAAAACGATCAAGCACATCAAGTTTTTTGGTGGACGGATTTTCAACCTTGTACTCGACGATCGGCAGTATAAAGCGTTCCCGTTCCAGTTTCCGCCGGATTCGGGTATCATCGTTGCCATATTGTTTTTTGTACTCGGCATAATGCGCCTTCCAAGTATCGCTGATATACTTCAAAAAGAGCATAACCAAGATATAGTCTTTGTACTGTGCGGGGTCAACCGCTCCCCGAAAGGTGTCACAGGCGGCCCATGCCGCATCATTGATTGTCGCTTGTGCGAGTTTGTCCGTCATCTCTTCTCTCCGATTCTATGATTGATAATGCTGTTGATATACACTTTTTTTCTTTCCTGCAGGCGTCGGCTCAAAACAGCTTCTTGTTCTGATAATTTCGCAAGTTCCGCGATTCGTGTCTGTAAATCCAATTGGACCAATGGTACCTCCAATTGCTTCAGCACATCAATTCCCACCATTCGCAGGGAAGAGCCTTGTGAACTGGATTCAAAATAGCTCTGCGCCGCCTCTTGTCGCAAATACCAGGTCAGATATCCGGGATGCAGAGCATTGCTTTTCATCCTGATTCTCAGCAGCGGCGCGGCAGCGACACAATCCTTTGCTGGTGATTTGATCCAATAGCCGGCCGGAAAGTTGCCACGCGAGCGAAAGATGACATCATTCTCTCTGATCCGATGCCCCGACTTGATCTCATCGATATCCACCCGGCACAAAGTGCTGCAATCCGGCGACATTGACTCCCCCAGATCGCTCATCTGAATCACGGCTACGCCATCACCTGTTCCGGGGACGATTGCCCCCCGGAACGGATAGCCCATTTGTATTTCCGCCAATTCTTTTAATTGAACTTTCAATTTGCTGTAAGTCTCCTACGACGATTTTTATTGCATTTCCTTTATTATAGCGCAAAACAATGCAGTTGTCAATAGTAGTAGGAAAGAAATAACAAAAAAATGTAAAGGTTTCGAATCGGCTTATTGGTATCATTACACGATACAGCGGCTACGATAGGGAGACCGTGTAGTATCAATAAAATGCGTCCAATGGAATTTTCCCTCTTTGGACGGGGTTGCAATTTATTGCGACTCCGGCTTTTTTTGCTCTGAACCGAACCTTTCAGAACAGATATTTGAGCTCACAATTCGAACCATTTAGACACGGTTTCGGGGAGGTTGTAATTCTGGGTTGCAAATGGCGCCGGGTCTGGTTGCAGATTGAGCTCAGAATCGAGGTTGCAAATAGGTTGCAAATGTACCAAAATTAAATTGGCATCTGAGGGTAACTGGTGGTATCATGGCACTTTTTCGGAAAATAAAAAATCCAACTGCTCGTGATACTGCAAGTGGTTGGATTTTAGTAACTTAAACTGGAGCCAATGAGCGGAATCGAACCGCTGACCTATTCATTACGAGTGAATTGCTCTACCGACTGAGCTACATTGGCAACCTTGTATTACTATAGCATACGGCTGAGGGGATTTCCAGTCGGGAGGGCGGAAATTTGATGAAAAAACGCCTCGAAAGAGTGGCCGGGGGGCTTCTTTCGGGGCGGTTTTGCTTGTCGGTCTGAGCTTGCCGGGCGTCTCGCGACGCCCGGCGCGGCTTCAGCGGTAGATCGGGCCGAGGGTCGAACAGGCGCGGTAGTCCGCACCCTCCGCGTCCATGCCAAAGGCCGACCAGGTGCTCGGACGGTAGATCGCCTCTTCCGCCACGTTGTGCATGCAGACCGGAATCCGCAGCATCGCGCACAGCGTCAGCAAGTCCGCCCCGATGTGACCATAGCAGAACGAACCGTGGTTCGCTCCCCAGTTCGCCATCACCGAGTAAACATCCCGGAACGGGCCCTTGCCGGTCAATCGCGGCGCAAACCAGGTCGTCGGCCAGCCCGGATCGGTGCGCATGTCGAGCTTGTCGTGAATCGCTTTGGGCAATTCACAAGTCACCCCCTCGGCCAGCTGGAGCACCGGCCCGAGGCCCTTGATCAGATTGATCCGGACCATGGTAATCGGCATCCCGCCCCTGGTCAAAAACCGCGACGAAAAGCCGCCTCCGCGGAAGTAGCCGCGACTCGCCGGAACCCATTCCACCGCGTCGATACAGGCCTGTGCCTCATCCGGTGTGATGTCGGAGAAGGGCTTCATCGCAGGTTTCCCCTTGATGCTCTGGCGGCCGGTGCCGTCCATCGTGGTCGCGCCGGAGTTGATCAAATGGATGATCCCGTTTTTGGCATCGCCGGTCAAGGCTTTGCCGGTGACACGCTTCACCGCTTCCGGGCTCCAGTAGGTGCGGACGTCGGAGAAGCCCTGCGAAGTGCCGGTGAGGAGATTGCCGAAGAGCATCGCCATCCCGTTCAACGCGTCGTTCTCGGTCGCCACCACGTAGGGCGCGCGGATGCCGTTCCAGTCAAACGAACTGTTGAGGATGGTTTCGAGGAAGTCGCCGTTGGGCATGTGGTCGGTCCACTGGCGCTGGCCCTGGAAGCCCGCCGCAATCGCGTTGTGCCCGAGCGCTTCCTCGCCGAAACCGAGTTCGGCCAAGCGTTCGTTGCCCACCATCAGGTCGCGGGTGATGAGCGCCATCTTGACGCAGTAATCCCAGATCCGGGCCTTGTCGGCGGCGGCCCATTTGGGGTTGTTGTAGTCGTTGCCTTCGCGGCAGTTCTTTTTGACCCACGCGGCGGCTTTTTTGTACTCGACCGGGTCGAGGATGTTTTCGTTGACCCGGCGGATGAATTCGCTCATGTCGACCGAGACGCAGCGCATCCCGAAGTAGTCTTCGAAGAAATCGGGATCGACGATCGAGCCGGCGATGCCCATCGAAACACTGCCCATCGAGAGATAAGTTTTGCCGCGCATCGTCGCCACCGCGAGGCCGGCGCGGACGAAACGGAGGATTTTCTCCGACACGTCGGCGGGAATGCTGCTGTCATTGGCGTCCTGGACGTCTTTGCCGTAAATGCCGAAGGCGGGCAGGCCCTTTTGGCTGTGGGCGGCCAGCACCGCCGCGAGGTAGACCGCGCCGGGGCGCTCGGTGCCGTTGAAGCCCCAGACCGCTTTGGGGGTCAGGGGATCCATATCCATCGTTTCCGAGCCGTAGCACCAGCAGGGGGAGACGGTGAGCGAAACCCCGACGGAGTTTCGTGCGAACTTGTCGGCGCAGGCGGCGGCTTCGGCGGCCCCGGCGATGCAAGTGTCGGCGATTACGCACTCGACTTTGGCCCCGTTGGGGTGGCGGAGATTGGCGCTGATCAGTTTGGCCGCGGCTTCGGCCATTTTCATGGTTTGAGCTTCCAGCGCTTCGCGGACGCCCTGACGGCGGCCGTCGATCGCCGGGCGGATGCCGATCCGGGGAAGTTCGCCGCGGTAACGGTTTTCCGGCTTGTTCATTTTGAGAGCCATTTCCTTTTCCTCCGAGATTTAAATTGGTTTGAGGAGAATATCTGCAAGTTGTTTGTCGTTGGTGACTTTCTGCGCATGGCACATCGCCAGCGCAAGGGCGTCGGTGGCGTCGAGCGCGATTTTTTCGACCGAAATGCCGAGCTGGGCGGCCATCATCACGGCGACCTGTTCCTTGGTCGCGATGCCGAGGCCGACCGCCGATTTTTTGGCGGTCATCGGGGAATAGGCGAAGCTGGTCACTCCGGCTTCGGCCAGCGTGGTCAGGATCGCCCCGCGCGCCATGCCGAGGATAATCGCGGTGCCGGCGTTGCGGCCGAGAAAGGGGTCTTCCAGCGAAGCGTGATCGGGGGTGAATGCGCGGACGAGTTCGCGAATTCCGCCGGCAAGGCGGCGAAGGCACTCGCTGTGGGCCATTTTCTGGGTATTTTTGATGACGCCGCAGTCGAGGATTTCGATGGTACGGCCGTTGACTTTGATCA
>JBFWIO010000242.1:0-5452 GCA_050255955.1 Victivallaceae bacterium | reverse complement strand
AACTCGTTCCGGCTTCTTGAGCTGGGCTTCGCCCGGCATGGACTCGAACCGAGAGAGCGACAGCGACCGGCTCGATATCCCGAGGCCGACGGTCGGCCCGCCAACGGGCTCCGCGCCCTTTGGAATCCGCGCCAGGGCCGGGTGGCCCTGGACCCCTGCTCGGCGGGGGAACCGCCTCGCGATCCGGGGCAGCTTACGCGCCCCGAGCCGAGAGAGCGACAGCGACCGGCTCGGTATCCCGAGGCCGACGGTCGGCCATCACGCGTACAGTCGCAGATACTCCTTGTACGCCTTATTATAACGCTCGGCGTTCGACTTGCTGAAACTGTTCCGCGCATACGAACGATAACGCTCCAACTGCGGACGCGCCGACTCAAAAAGCTCACGGATCTGATTCACCAACGATATCTCCGTCTCCGACAACAACTTCTCATCCCGCGGCGACGGCTCCGGTAACTCCACCGTCAAATCCGGTACCGGATGAAACAACTTCTCCCCCACCCGCGTCATCATCTCCAGCGTCAACGCCAATTCCCGCACCAATAACCAAAATTGCAACACCCGCCGCTCCCGCGTCTCCGTATCCGGACTCGACAACGTCCCCATAATCGCCTCAGTATCCGCCACAATCACCGACGTCAACTCCGTCATCCGCCGGTAAAACCGGTTGCGCTCCCCCGCCGGACGAGCAAAAATATCCCCGCCGGCACTCTCTACAATCCGCTCCGACGCCGCATCCCGACGCCCCATCAACGGCGGCAAATTCATCTTTACCAAAAAATCCACCGGCGCGGCTTCCGACGGCGGCGACGACGCCAACAACCCGAACCGCTTCCTCACCCGCTCGATTAATTCATTCTGCAACGGCATTTGACTATTCCCCCCGCCAACTGTAAAGCACCGCCAGTTCATCACAACAATCATACTTGGGGCAACCCTTGCAGTCACTCCAAATCTTCTCCTCCGGTAACTCCTCCTGCGGAATTTCCCGGAATCCAAGCCGCAAAAAGAACTTCGGCTTCAAGGTCAACGCAAACAACCGAAAGGATTTGCGATCCTTTTTCAAGCGCTCGATCCGATCCTCCACAAGAGCCCGCCCGACACCGGTTCCCTGCGCCGCCTCGGCAACCACCAGCGAACGCACTTCCAATAGATCATTGCCGAAATCCCGCACCGCGACACAACCCAGAAGCTTGCCGTCATCCGCCAGCGCCACAGTGAAATTTTTGAGGTAATAAAGCAAGTCTTCCGGACTGCGCTCCAGCACAATTCGCTTCCGGGCATAAAAATGCAGCAGTTCGTAAATCGCCGGAATGTCCGATTCGACTGCCTTCCGGACGACCATTTACTCCGCCTTGGCCGGAGCGTCGGCCGGAAGTTCGGTGAAACTGCCGAGCGAACGGAATTTCTGGTAGCGCTGTTCCTTGAGCTTGGCGCCCGAGAGTTTGCGCAACTCCGCAAGGTTGCGTCCGATCGCCTCCTCCACCAGTTTGGCGGCCGCATCGACATCGCGCTGAGCCCCGCCGAAAGGTTCGGGAATGATCTCATCAGCAACGCCGAGTTCGAGAATATTCGACGCGGTCAGCTGCAGCGCTTCGGCCGCCTGCGGCGCGAAACGGCGATCTTTCCACAAAATCGCGGCGCAACCCTCGGGAGTGATTACCGAATAATAGGCGTTTTCCATAATCAGCACCCGGTTGCCGACGCCGATGCCGATCGCACCGCCGGAACCGCCTTCGCCGATGATAATCGAAATCACCGGCACTCGCAAAGCAAACATGTCGCGCAAGTTGACCGCGATCGCCTCGGCAATGTGACGCTCCTCGGACGCAATCCCCGGAAAAGCGCCGGGGGTGTCGACAAAAGTGATCACCGGAACGTCCGCACGGTCGGCGAGTTGCATCAGCCGCATCGCTTTGCGGTAGCCCTCGGGGCTCGGCCAGCCGAAGTTGCGGTAGACGTTGGAACGCATATCGCGGCCCTTCTGGGTGCCGATCACCATCACCGGCTGTTTGCCCTGAAATTTGGCGAAACCGCCGACGATCGCCTTGTCGTCACGGAAGCGGCGGTCGCCGGAGAGCTCGATGAAGTCGCTGAAAATCCGCTCGATGTAGTCAAGCGTGTACGGCCGTTCGGGATGGCGCGCGAGCTGGACGCGCTGCCATGGCGTGAGGGTCGTATAGATATCCTTCATCGTCTCGTTGAGCCGCCCGGTCAGCGCTTCTATCTCGCACGATACGTCGATCTTGTTGTTTTCGCTGAGCTGATGGAGCTCCTGAAGCTTCTTTTTGAGCTCGACGATCGGTTTTTCAAATTCCAAATAAATTTCCGGCATGTTTGCTTCCTTGTTGTTCAACTCCAAACCGCGGCCGGCCGTTCCGCCGGTTTCACACCGGCCGGACACGGACAACCGGCGCGAACTCGCCGCAAATCGAAATTTGCCGCGCGCCGCGCATCATCCGGAAACGGTCATGCGACCGTTCCTTAATTGATCTCGACCGGGGTGCCGGCCGGGACGATCAGAAAAAGTTCCTCGACTTCACGATTGCGCATCCGGATGCAACCGTTGCTCAAAGAGCGGCTGACGCTCTCTTCGTGAGGGGTTCCGTGAATGCCGTACCCCTCAGGGGCGGCGGCGGAGCCGGGGGCGGCGACCAGGCGCATCCAGCGGCTGCCGAGTTCGTTGCCGGGTTCGCCGGCGCGGATCATTTTGCCCTCCGGGGCGCGGTAGTCGGGGTTCTCGATTTTTTCGCCGATGGTGAATTTGCCGGCGGGGGTGCGGCCGAGGCGGCCGATGCCGATATCGTAGACGGCGAAGAGTTCCTGCGCGGCGTAGACTTTGAGCAAGCGCGACTCTTTGTTGATTTCGAGTTGCCAGTTGGGGTTGCCGATGCGGATTTTCTGGTTGACTTTGATCAGGTCGGCGGATTTGAGGTTGTTGAGTTTGAGCAACGCATCGACGGTGGTGTTGTGTTTGCGGGCGATTTTGAAGAGGGTGTCGCCGGTCTGGACTTTGTAGAATTCGTCGCTGCCGCCGGCTCCGGCGCTGAAATAAAGCTTGACATTGGCGAGGGTCAGGAGTTTGGCCACGTCACGGTACTGCTGGGAGTCGCTGGTAAGCTGTTTGAGCAGAGCTTTGGCGGCGTCGCGGGCCTGAGTGTATTGACCGGCTTTGAGCTTGGCTTCGACTTTGGCGCTTTCGGTTTTGACGAAGCCGGGCTCGATGCCGTCGGGGGCGATCACCGGTTCATCGTGAGGGGGGTCGCTGGGGTGGGGTTTTCCTTTCACGGGCTCGGCGGTGACTGGCGACGTGACTTCGACTTCGGTTTTGGGGGCGTTGGCTTTTTCGGTTTCATCGATTACGGTGTCGTTACCGGCTTTGGCGGTGGGGGCCGTCGGTTTGGCGGTAGCGGTTTCGGTCGCGGGAGTGATGGTTTCCGGGGGCGGGGTGACGCCGGTCGTTTCGCTGCCGTTCCGGGCGGCGTCGGCGGTTTTCTCTGATTTGGGCACGACCAGGTAGATGATGCCGGCGGTCACCAGGGCGATGACCACAAAAATCGCGATGGTCCGGGGCCATTTTGAGCCGTCGGACGCTTTGGTATGGTCATAGTCGAGGTTATATGATTGTTTGTGCATTGCAATTCTCCCTGATCCACGCTATTATAATATAGAACGGCAAAAGGGTTTTGACAAATGGAAGTTATTCGAAAATGTTTAAAGAAATGATTCATCGCCTTGAAGGCGTCGCGATTGAGCTGCCGGAGCGGGAAATTCTGGCTCGGCTGGGGTATGACTGGAAGCGGAACGAATTGAACGGCGAGATGCGTCGGAAGTTGAAAGTGGCGATGAGTGAGGATTTTGCCTTGTGTCGGCCGCATGGGGTATGGGGGGTATTTGCGATAGAGTCGGCGCGTAAGGGGGAGGTGGAGTTGGCGGGTGGGGGGACATTTTTTGGTCGTGAATTTGTGGTGCGGTGCGGGGATGGGGTGGGGTTGTGGTTGGGGGCGGTGACGTTGGGGGATGAGATTGGGCGTCGGGTGATGGCGTGTCGGAGTGCGCGTCAGATGGAAGAGGCGGCGATGGCGGAGGCGGTGGCTTTGGAGGCGGTGGTGAGGGTACGGGAGGTGTTGTTGAAATCGGCGAAGGCGGCGTTGAAGAAGGAGCCGTACGTATTGAATGAGCGGTTATTTTTCACTGGGCGTTGGGATTTGGAGATTGACTCGCAGCGGGCGTTTTTTGAGCGGTTGCCGTTGGCGGAGTTGAGGATGAAGTTGGGGGACAACTGCAAGCTTGAGCCGATGTATGCGGAGACGGTGGCGGCGTGCCTCGACCCGCTGCCGGTGCCGAACCCAAAAATAAAAAATAAAAAATAAAAAAAAGCGCCGCAGGCTCAAAAAAAGCGCGAAGCGCCAATCCCGCCCTCCGTCGTACGGAGGCGTGGTCCAGCGGCGAAACGCTGGTCGCTCCGGCTCCACCGGAGCGAAGCTAAGCGAAGCGCTCCCCCGTCGCGGGCGGAGCCCGCTCCACTCTGCGGGAGCGAAACAAGCGTGACACCAGCGAAGCGAAGTGTCACGCGCGATTGAGCGAAGCAGGGCTGTGAGTGGGGAGGATGTTTCGCACGGAGGCACGGAGGCACGGAGGGGAGAGATTCAGGAAAAGGCAAAGCGCCGGGAGCGATAACTCGTTCTCGGCGCTTTGATTTATGGCTGATTTTCTCTTCTCCGTGCCTCCGTGCCTCCGTGCGAAACATTCCCCGGTTTTCGGGGGAACTCCCTCCGCTCAATGTCGTTCGCCGGTCACTTCGTGACACGTCTGCCGACCTCGCTCCCGGGAGAGAGGTGCGGGCTCCGCCCGCGTAAGGGGGGAGCGCTTCGCTTAGCTTCGCTCCGGTGGAGCCGGAGCGACCAGGGGTGTTCGCCCCCTGGACGGCGCCTCCGTACGACGGAGGGCGGGGTTTGGCGCTTCGCGCTTTTTTTTAGCCTGCGGCGCTTTTTTTTTATTTTTTCGCGAGAACCGCAAACTCCGCCACGCTCGTCCACTGGTTGGTGTTATTCCCGTAACCCACCATCTTCACAAAACTCGCCTTCACCGGTTTCGTAAACATATACTCCTGCGGCCCCGCCCCAGGCTTGCTCGACCCCGAATACACCAACTCGTAATTCACCCCGTCCAACGACGCCAGAATGTCAAACTTGTACGAACGCGTCGAACCATTCGACCATATCACCTCCACCCCACCCAACTCCCGCGGCTCCCCCAAAAATAATACGAAAGTCGCCAAATCCCCAGTCCCCGCCCAGTAACTGATCGCATCTCCATCCAACATCTGATCCAACGGCGAATCACTCACCGCCGGACTATACGCCGATACCACCGGAACCCCACGCCCCGCATCCGCCGCCGCCGCCGCCAAGTTGATCCCCTTGGCAAAATCCGACCCCGATATGCCAAA
>JBFWIO010000241.1:0-5469 GCA_050255955.1 Victivallaceae bacterium | reverse complement strand
TCCGCGTACGGCCCCAGCCTACGCGCCAGCGTGTCACCCACCGCTCCGCCCGCACCCCACACTCATCGGCTCCGCGCGCGGGGCTGTAGTTGCCCCGTCCGTAGCCGTCCGTAGTCGTCCGTAGTCGTCCGTAGCGGGGTCATCCGCGCACAGCGTCCAGCGTACGCGCCAGCGTGATACCAGCCGCGTTGCTCGCCCCCCGCGCCCATCGGCTCCGCGCGCGGGACTGTAGTTGCCCCGTCCGTAGCCGTCCGTAGTCGTCCGTAGTCGCCCGTAGCGGGGTCATCCGCGCACAGCGTCCAGCGTACGCGCCAGCGTGTCACCCACCGCTCCGCTCGCCTCCTCCACGCGCCAGCGTGTCACCCATTATTTGGGGGACAGGGCGCGGCGGAGGCCTTCGCCGGTGAAGTTGAAGCTGCAGACGGTGATGAAGAGAATGAGGCCGGGGAAGAGGGTGAGGTGCCAGTAGCTCAGGGGATCGTCGGAAGCTTGGCGGAGGAGGCCGCCCCAGCTGGCGGTGGGGGGCTTGACGCCGAAGCCGAGGAAGCTCAGGCCGCTTTCGGCGAGAATGGCTCCGGCGACGCCAAAGGTGAAGCTGATCAGGATCGGGCCGGCGATATTGGGCAGCAGGTGGATGAGGAGGATGCGCCAGACCGGAATGCCGGCGACGCGGCAACTCTGAATGTAGGGTAGCGCGCTTTGCTTGAGTGTTTCGCCACGAACGAGAAAAGTGACACCGATCCAGCCGGTTAGCCCGATGACGGCGATGACGATCAGGATGGACTGTTCAAATTTGCGGTCACCGAGGATGGACATTAAAATCAGCAACAGCAAAAAGGTGGGAAAACACATGATGATCTCGACCAGCCGCATCGAAAGCAGGTCGAACCAGCCCCGGAAATAGCCGGTGATGAGGCCGACCAGGGTTCCGATGAGGAGTACGATCATTGTTGCCCCGAGCCCGACCGCGAGCGAGACCCGGGCGCCGTAGAGCATTCTGACGGCGACGTCGCGCCCGATGTCGTCGGTGCCGCAGAGGTGTTGCGGGGACGGCGCCTGATAGGCTCGGGCGACAGTCTCAAAGGGGCCATAGGGGATCGGAGCAAAAACGGCTTGAACTCCAGGCCGGGCAGCCAGCTCGTGATAGTCGGTGCGGTCGAGTTTGCGCGGTACGGTGGCGAAGGGGATCAGGATGAGGATCGCGCCGCCGAGCAAAAGCCGATATCGAAGCTTGCGGGAGATTCCGGGCAGCAACCGGAGGAAGCCGAACCAGATTGCGGCAAGGAGAATATAATTGAAAATCTGCTCGATCAGGAATTCCGGGCTCTCGGGGGCGAAAATGAAGCGGACAAAGGGAAACGACACGCCGCCATCGGGCAACCGGAGGTAAAAAGGCTTGCTGTTGGCAAGCAGGGGCGCGGCAAGAGCGAGAACAAGCAGCAGCACGATGCCGATGCCTCCGGTCACCGCCAGCGGATCGCTGCGGAAACGGCGGAATGCGGCGCGGAACATGTTGCCATTTTCATTCTCAGCCATCCGGGACTTCCTTTCAACCGACTGCCGGGCCTGATCAATTCTTGCGGATATTGGAATCCTCTTCGGAATATGGCGCGGCGGCGGTGAATTCCATTCTGACCGGGAAGAAATTGAGTTTGACGATCCCGGTACGGCCGTTACGGTTCTTTTCGATGATCAATTCGGCTTCGACGCTCTGGTCGGGCGAGCTGACTTCCTTGGCCTGGTCGCGGTCGCGGTGGAGAAAAGCGACGATGTCGGCGTCCTGCTCGATGGCTCCGGACTCGCGCAGATGGCTGAGTTTCGGGCGTGCTCCGGCTCCGGCGGTCTTGTCAACTTCACGGTTGAGCTGGGCGAGCACCAGCACCGGAATATTGAGATCCTTGGCAAGCGACTTGATGCCGCTGGAAATCGCGGCGACTTCGTTCTGACGGCCGTCGGTCTGGATGTCGGCGTGCATCAGCTGCAAGTAGTCGATCACCACCAGGTCAATCGCCGGGGTGCCGTCGGGATCCTTGGTCAAACGCAACCGCCGGGCTTTGGCGCGGAGTTCGGAGACGGTCAGTCCGCCGGTGGGGTCGATGTGAATCCGGGGCGCGTCGCGGAGCAAACTCACCGCTTGGGTAAGCTTGGCCATGTCGCTTCGGTTAAATGACTTGTTCCAAAAGACGCTCTCCGAAATCCCGGCCTCGGTGCAGAGCAAACGCCGGGTGATCTGTTCGGCGGTCATTTCCAGACTGAAGAATGCGATTTTGCGCGGGCGCGGCGTCCGGCTGGGGAGTGCGATGTTGCGGATGATGTTGAGCGCGATCGAGGTTTTGCCGATCGACGGCCGGGCGGCGAGGACGAACATTTCCCCGGGTTTCAAGCCCCCGGTGTAGTTGTCCATCTGGCTGTAGCCGGTCGAAATGCCCGCTTCGATCCGTCCGTCGAGCACGTCCTGAAGGTATTTGAACTGATCCACGATGCAGTCGCGGATCTCGGCGCCGTTGGTCTTCTGGTCGGCGTTGCGGATGTTGTAAATCGAAGTTTCGATATCCTCGACCAGCATCGGCGCATTGGCGGCGGGGTCGTAACAGCGCAAGAGCGACTCGTTGCACACCCCGATCATCCGGCGCAAGGTGAAATATTCGCGCAGCGAAATACACCAGCTCTCAAGATTGGCGGTCGTGGCGACGTGGTTGTAAAGTTCAGCGAGGAAACCCTCGCCGCCGATATCCTCAAGCACACCCCTGGTCTGAAGACAGTGGGCGACGGCGACCGGATCGACATTTTTATGCTGATGGTCGGCCAGTTCGAGGATGGCTTTGAAGATTTCGCGGTGGACATGCGAGTAGAACACATCGGGATTGCGCCCGAAGTGACTCAACGCGATGTCCACACACGGAATCGGCTCCCGCAGCATTGCCGACAGCACCGCCCGTTCCTGTCTGGAATCGGACGGCTGTGACCGCTCCGCCGCCGGCTGGGCCGGCGGGGTATTTGCGCGTTCGCCGTTCATTCGGGAAGCCTCAGGCGCGAACAACCCAGACCTTGAGCGGAACGCTCACGGAGGGGTGCAGTTTGACTTCGGCGACATAGCTGCCGAGCAGCTTGATCGGCGCTTCGAGCCGGACGCGGGCGTGGTCGATCGCGAAACCGAGCTCGGCGAGCTTTTCGGCGATGGTACGGTTGGTGACCGAGCCATAGAGCTGTTCGTCGGCAGCGGCCTGCATGGCGATCGAAATCTCGACTTCGGCGAGCTTCGCGGCAAGCGCCTGGGCGGCGGCGAGCACTTCGGAGCGCTTGGCTTCGATTTTGGTCTTGCGGGCTTCCAAAAGACGCAGCGTGCCGGCGGTCGCCTTGGCGGCGAGACCGCGGGGCAGCAGGAAGTTGCGGGCGAAACCGGCGGCGACGTTGACTTCGGTGCCGGCGAGGCCGAGGGATTCGACATCCTCAAGCAGGATCAATTTGACGTTGTTGGCCATTTTTTTCCTCCTCTACTCAGTAAACCAGCGCGATGATCCGGGCGCGTTTGATCGCGGCGCAGAGCATCTTCTGGTGGTCAAGGCAGTTGCCGGTAATGCGACGGGGCATGATTTTGCCTTTTTCGGTCTGGAACTTCGAAAGCGTTTCCGCATCCTTGAAGTCAATGTAGTTGACCTTTGCTTCGCAGAAGCGGCAAACTTTCGGTTTGGCCGGCTGACGCCGGCGCGAGGTTCTCTGTTGCATGGAAATAGCCTTTCGTTTATGGAATTGCTGTTGTCAGTGACTTAAAACGGGATGTCTTCTTCGGCTTCGGTGCCGGGATTGAAGGCTTCTTTGGGCATCGGGGGCGGCGGGGGGGCGCCGTAAGGGGCGCCGCCGTTGCCGCCGTCCGGCTGCGGCTGGTTGCGGCCGTAGGGACGCGGCTCATAATTGCCGCCGCCGTTGCCGCCGCCGTAATTCCCGCCGCCGCCGTAATTCTGATTGCGCGGCCGGCTGTTGCCGCCGTCGCCGTAAGAATTGCCGCCGCCTGGGGGGGGATTCCCGCCGTTGTCGGGAGCGCCGTAGGAGCCGCCGCCGTCGGGAGCGTTGCCGTCGCGCCGCATGTTGAGGAACTGGATCTGCTCGGCAACCACCCGCATTTTGGAGCGTTTGCCACCGCCGTCGCGGTCTTCCCAAGTATCGAGCTGGAGGCGGCCCTCGACCATCACCGGAGCGCCTTTTTCGAGGAAACGCTTGCAGTTTTCAGCGGATTTCGACCAGACCGTGACATCGACGAAGCAGACTTCCTCGCGCTCCTGATTGTTCACGGTAAAACGGCGGTTGATCGCCAATCCGAGTTCGCAGACCGCGGCTCCGCCGGGAGTGTACCGGAGATCCGGATCGCGCGTCAGATTGCCGATCAGAAACACTTTGTTGAGTGATGCCATTTGCTTGTTCTCCTGCCAGACGAGTTACAGATGATTGCGGCGGGCGGCCGGAACCGGACTTACTCCATATTGAGCGCGGTAACCGCTTTTTCCGGACGGTCGTAGATCAGGATCAGATTGCGGAGAATCTTTTCGTTGAGCTTGTACTTCTCTTTGATCTCAATGACTTTGGCGGTTTCGAGCTCGAACACGAAGTTCCAGTACAGACCGGCCTTGCGCTTGTTGATATCATAGGAGAATTGTCTGCGGCCCATCGGCACGGCGGATTCCATCTTGCCGCCGAGCGTCTCGACCAGCGCGGTGAATTCCTTGCCGAAGTCCTCGGTGGCCTCATCCACTTTGCGGATGTCGAGAATGAATACAGCTTCGTATTTTTTCAAGATAATGCCTCTTTCTTTTGCGGCGCGGCTTTCGCCGGACGCCTCACGTTTTTATTGGTTGTTTTCCGTTTTTTCAGTTTTCGGGGCCGCGGTGTTGAACTGGTTCATCGCCCGGCTGACCCCGGCGGTCAGAATCGCGATCACCGCGTCGGCGGCGCGATCGAGGGTGCTTTCGTAAAGCGCTTTTTCGTCCCCCTCGAAACGGCCGAGCACGTGATCGACGGTGTCGCCCGGACACCCCCGGCCGATGCCGATGCGGAGCCGGACAAAGCCGGTGCCGCCAAGTTCGGCGGCGATCGATTCGAGCCCGTGGTGGCCGCCGGCGGATCCGCCGCGGCGGATCCGGAGCCGTCCGACTTCGAGATCGAGATCGTCCGAGATGACCAGAATCGACTCCGGAGCGAATTCACGCTTGCGCGCCAGCTTCGCCACGGCGAGACCGCTGAGGTTCATATAGGTCTGGGGCAGCTGAAGCGTCAGCGCCCTCCCCCGGAACCGGCCGTCAAAACAGCGGCTCTCGGCGAAATGCGTCTCGGCAAATTCGCCCGGCAGCCGTCCGAGCAGACGCGACACCACATCGAAACCCGCGTTGTGGCGGGTCCCGGCATATTCGGCACCCGGATTACCGAGCCCGACAATCAGTGCGACGGAGGTGTCTGTTTGCATCGATTTGATCGCTT
>JBFWIO010000240.1:0-5526 GCA_050255955.1 Victivallaceae bacterium | reverse complement strand
GTCCGAAAAATATTCTTTTTTTTGAAATAAGATTATGATTTGACTTTTAGTTTAAGTTCAAATTGATTAATAAAGTCATTTATTGGATTTATTTTTTTTAAGACGACAAGGCGTCAAAAAAGATTTGGCATATTGCCGGCGGGAGCCAGGGAGGGGAAGGCGCGTTGCCGCCGCCCCCGCCCCGGCGCCTCACGACTTTCCGGCGATCCGCGACCTGTCAGCCGTTTGTGGCGTGATAATTCCCGGACGCCGAGGCGTTGAGGGCGGAAAGCAACGCCTTGACCGCCGCAAGGTTGATGCTGCCGTCGATGCCGGCTCCGTAATACGCCCGGCCATCGATCCGGACGCCGACATAGGCGATAGCCTGCGCGTCGGCCCCGCTTCCCAGCGCGTGTTCGCTGTAGCTTTCAAAGGAAAACCCGGGGATCGCCAGGCAACCTCCCAGTGCCGAAGCCACCGCCTCGATCGGGCCCGCTCCGACGCCGAGGAAGCGATGCGGCGCACCGTCGATTTCGAGTGCGAGTTCAATCCCGGTTTGGGCCACTTCCGGCGAAACCGGGCGGGACATCCGAAACTCGATCAACTTCAGCCTGGCATCGGCCGGTTCGACGATCTTTTCCCGGAAAATCCGGTAGACTTCGTCCGGGGTGATCTCTTTGCCGGTCGCTTCGGCCTCTTGCTGGATCGCTCGCGCGACCGCCGACTGCATCTCTTTGGGGACACGGATGTGAAACCTTTCTTCGAGGATGTAGGCGATGCCGCCCCGGCCGGACTGGCTGTTGATCCGGATCAGTTTTTCATAACTGCGGCCGACATCGGCGGGGTCCAAATGGAGGTAGGGCATTTTCCAGCCTTGCCGGAAGTGCCCGCTGATTTCTTCGCGCCGCGCCATCGCTTTGCGGATCGCATCCTGATGGGTGCCGGAAAAGGCGGTGAAGACCAGCTCTCCGGCATACGGCGCCCGGGGGTGCGTTTTGATCTCCGAGACCTCCTCGATGAACGCCGTGATTCCGGGCAGGCGCGAAAAGTCGAGCCCGGTTTCCACTGCGCGCGACTGGAGATTCAGGGCAAAGGCGATGATATCCATGTTCCCGGTGCGTTCGCCGTGTCCGGCCAGTGTTCCCTCGACCCGGCTCGCCCCCGCCAGCACTGCCATCTCCGCGGCGGCGATGGCACAGCCTTGATCATTGTGGGTGTGGACGCTGATTACGGTGTCGTCCATATAGCGGTAGCGGCGGGTGAAATACTCGATTTTATCGGCGTATTCATTGGGCGGTCGCCGCTCGACCGTCGAGGGCAGATTGAGGATGAAGTCGCCCTGTCCCCGCGGCTGCCAGGCGTCGTGGACGGCTTCGGCCATCTCGACGATGAAGTCGGTGTCGCTGTCGGAGAACTCTTCGGGCGAAAATTCATAGTTGATCGCGCCGCGGCTGCCGCGCGTTTCGATCGCTTCGGCGATCCGGCGGGTGCCGTCGACGGCGGTGCGGATCAGCTCTTCGCGGCTTTTGTTAAAAACAAAGATGCGGTGGAGTTCGCTTGCCGCAATATAGCAGTGGACCGTCGCCGCTTTGACCCCCTCGATCGCCGCCATGGTGCGCTCGATCAGATCCGGCCGGGCGGCGGTGAAGACTGCGATGCGGACGTCGTCCGGGATCAACTTTCCGGTGATCAGTTGCCGGACGAATTGGAACTCCTCATTTGAGGCGGCGGGGTAGGCGACTTCGATCTCTTTGAAGCCGATTTCGCAGAGCATCCTGAAATAACGGATTTTGGTTTCGACCTGCATTGGGTTGACAAAGGCCTGGTTGCCGTCGCGCAGGTCGACCGGGACGATCACCGGTGAGGAGATGATCCGGCGTTTCGGCCAGGACCGGTCTTCAATTTCGACGGTTTCGGGGGCGCGGTATTTGGGATATGCGTTCATGATGGATCTCTTTTTGGTAAAAACGAATGGTCGTGGAGTGATTCCGGAACTGCCCGAATGCGCCAAGACGACCGGATCGGGCGAGGCGGAATCAGCGGAAAAGTTTTCACCGGCCGGGTGGGGTCGTTTCCGCTCGGCGGAAACGCATGCGTCTTAACTCAGGCCCGGCCGGCGCAAGTAAGTCGCGGAAGGAGGCAAATCGCGGAAATGAAGAACCCCGGCGGAACCGTAGTCCGGCCACCGGAGCGAATGCTGCAATTGTTTTTGGGTTCGTTCATTTTTCCGCATTTCGATTGTGTCTGCGTTACTATAGTTGCCGCGGCGGAAAAGTCAAGACCGTTTTTTAATCTATTTGGCGAATTTTTGACAAAATTAGTCGATTTTTCCCGTCGAAATAAAATAAAATAGCACCTTGACGGTGAATTTATGTTTGCAAATCGACTGGTTGCGTATATAGTATTATTTCAATCAATGACGGCGGGACGGGAAAAATGGACGGCAAGAATAAAACCCAAAAAGTGGTCTCGGGAGCTCTTTTTCTCCTTTTGCTGCTGTTTGCATTCAACTTCGCCGCCGCGTCGGAAACCCCTCAACGCTTGACTTCCTCCGGTTTTCGGACCGTTGAAGTGTTGCGCAATGCCGTCGCCGGGCTCGCGGAGAGTATGCCGTTCCCGGTCGGATACGTTCTTTGTGACGTTCTCGAGCAATCACCGCTTCTTAAGGAATCGGAAAATCAGAATCAATCCGTCGCGTTGCCGGTTCTTCTCTGGTTGCTGCTTAGTTTCCTGATTTTGCCGGTCTTGCTCGCTCCCGGCGTTGCCGCCGCCACACGCGGACGGATGAACTATCTGCGACAGATTTTTGCCCGACTGATCCCGGTTCGGGCCGGCCCCTGCATTAATTTCAGCTGCTGATTTTACGCTGGCCCGACAATACGTCGGTGCGGCGTTCGTATCTGCAAACAGCATCAATCCCTCTCTCTTTGCCGGAATTCTGATCAATTTCCGGAAACCCGTGCATTTTTTCGTACCCGTACGGAGTCGTGTACCGTTTTTCCGGGGAAGCAAAAACAATAAGGAAAGATATGAAAAAAGTCGAGTTTATGTTGACGGCGTTTCGCGACGGGTTCCAGTCGGTTTTCGGGGCGCGGGTTTATTCAAAGGACTTTCTGCCGATGGTCGAAGAAGCCGCCAAGGCGGGGATCGAACACTTTGAGGCAGGTGGCGGCGCGCTTTTTCAGGCGGCCTATTTCTACTCCAATGAAGACGCCTTTGCGGTAATGGACAACTTCCGCAAGGCCGCCGGTTCCGGCGCCAATCTCCAGACCCTGGCCCGCGGCATCAATGTCATCGGCCTCGACTCCCAGCCGCGCGACATCATCAAACTGCATGCCATTCTAATGAAGAAGCACGGCATTACCACCATCCGCAACTTTGACGCGCTCAACGACGTCGACAATCTGATCTACAGCGGCAAGTGCATCCACGAAGCCGGCCTCAAACACGAAGTCACCGTTACCATGATGGAACTTCCCCCCGGTTGCGTGGGTCACAACGTGGAATTCTACGAGTCGGTGCTCAGACGCATCCTCGACTCCGGCATACCCTATGACTCGCTCTGCTTCAAAGACGCTTCCGGCACCTCATGCCCTCAGAAAGTCTATGAGACCATCAAAATGGCCCGCCGTCTGGTCGGCAACGGCGTCCGGATCGTCTTCCATTCCCACGAAACCGCCGGTTGCGGCGTGCTCTCCTATCGCGCCGCGCTCGACGGCGGCGTCGACCAGCTCGACTTGTCGATTGCGCCGCTCTCCGGCGGCACCTGCCAGCCGGACATCCTGACCATGTGGCACGCGCTGCGCGGAACCGACTTCACGCTCGACGTGGATTACCACAAGATCATCAAACTCGAAGCCGATCTCAAGTCCGCGCTCTCCGACTACTTCCTGCCGCCGGAAGCGACCGCAGTCGAGCCGTTGATCCCGTTCTCCCCGATGCCCGGCGGCGCACTGACCGCCAACACCCAGATGTTGCGCGACAACAATCTGATGGACAAATATCCCGAGTTCATCGCCGCGATGGGCGAAGCCGTCTCCAAGGGCGGCTACGGCACCTCGGTGACGCCGGTTTCCCAATTCTATTTCCAGCAGGCCTTCAACAACGTGATGTTCGGCCCCTGGCAGAAGATCGCCGAAGGCTACGGCAAGATGGTGCTCGGGTACTTCGGCCGCACCCCCGCCGCTCCCGACCCGGCTATCGTCAAGATCGCGGCGGAACAGCTCAAGCTCGAACCGACCACCCGCAACCCGCTGGACATCAATGATGAAAATCCGGCCAAAGGCCGCAAGGCGGCGGTCGCGATGCTCGAAGCCAACAAGCTTCCCGCCACCGATGAAAACGTCTTCATCGCCGCGACCTGCCTCGAAAAAGGCATCACTTTCCTCAAGGGCGAAGCCAAAGTCGGCGTCCGCAAAAAGGAGAAGGTCGAGGAAAAAGCCCCGGCGTCCAAAGCTTCGCACGACAAACTCGTGGTCCGGCTCAACGGCAAGGAATTCAAGGTCGAACTCAAAGACGGCGAGGCCATAATCAACGGCAAGACCGTTTCCTATGCGGTCGGCGACGCCCCCGCGGAAGTGCCCGCCAAACCTCGGGCGGCGGCCGATACCGGTTCATCGTCCGAGACCTTCCACGAAGTTTTTTCGAAGCTGCCGGGAATGGTGATCCGCCACCTGGTCAAGCCGGGCGACGAGGTCAGGGCCAACACTCCGATCATGGTGGTCGAAGCCATGAAAATGGAAACTACCATCATGGCCGAACATGACGGCGTGCTCGCCAGCTTTGAGGCGGCCGAAAATAGTCGCGTCCAGGCCGGTTCGCTGCTGGCGATGATCAAATACTGAGGAGTTCATTCACCATGGATGTCAATTTGCTGAAAATTTTCCAGGGAATCGACCTGGTGATCCACCAGTGGCATCAGGATTGGAAGATCCTGGTCGCCCGCGTCATTCTCGTCGCTCTCGGGATTTTGCTGGTCCAGCTCGGACGCAAAGGCGTGCTCGAACCGCTGCTGATGATCCCGATGGGTCTCGGCATGAGTACGATCAACGCTTCGCTGATGTTCTTTGACCCGATCAACATGGCGGCCAAACAGCCGATCGACGAGACGGCGGTCGGCACGCTCTTCGTCAACTCGATCGAAGCCAACAACGATCACATCATGACGCTCTGCCAGATCGACTGGCTGCAGCCGATCTACACTTTTGCCTTCAGCAACGGTCTGATCGCCTGTCTGATCTTCGTCGGGATCGGTTCGCTGCTCGATGTCGGATTCGTCATGGCGCGGCCGTTCCAGAGCATGTTCATCGCGCTATGGGCCGAACTCGGAACCCTTCTGACGCTGCCGATCGCGATGATGTTCAAGGGCATGACCCTCGGCGAAGCCGCTTCGATCGCGCTTGTCGGCGGTGCGGACGGACCGATGGTGATCTTCGGCTCGCTCAAAATGGCGCCGGATCTTTTTGTCCCCATCACCGTGGTTGCTTATTTGTATCTCGCGTTGGCCTACGGGGGCTTCCCCTATCTGGTTCGCTTCCTGGTGCCGAA
>JBFWIO010000239.1:0-5560 GCA_050255955.1 Victivallaceae bacterium | reverse complement strand
CCCCCGCGCCTCCGTGCCACCGTGCGAAACTCTCTCCCCCCTCCCCCGGGGACTCCCCTCGCTCGATGTCGTTCGCCAGTCACTTCGTGACACGGCTGCCGACCTCGCTCCCGGGAGAGAGGTGCGGGCTCCGCCCGCGTAGGGGAGCGCTTCGCTTAGCTTCGATCCGGTGGAGCCGGAGCGACCAGGGGTGTTCGCCCCCTGGCCGGCGACTCCGTACGACGGAGGGCGGGATGGCGCTTCTCGCTTTTTTTTTGAGCCTGCGGCGCTTTTTTATGTACAAAAAAAAACGCCCGGATCACTCCGGGCATTCATTCACTCTTCACTCACAGCTTGCGGCCAGTCAGTTTCTCGTACGCCTCAAGATACTTCCCGGCAGTCCGCTCAATCACCTCAGCCGGCAACTCCGGCCCAGGCGCAGTCTTGTTCCAATCCAACGTCTCCAGATAGTCACGCACAAATTGCTTGTCCAAACTCACCGGACTCGTCCCCACCCGATACTGATCACGCGGCCAGAACCGGCTCGAATCCGGCGTCAGCACTTCGTCGACCAGAATAATCTCGCCATCAATTTCACCAAACTCAAATTTGGTATCCGCCAGAATAATTCCGCGCTGTTCCGCATAGTCCCGGGCAGTACAATAAATCTTCAGCGAGAGATCACGCAGTTTCTCAGCCTTGTCTCGGCCCACAATGCCGGCGACTTGATCGATGCTGATCGCTTCGTCATGCGCACCGAGCTCGGCCTTGGTCGAAGGCGTAAACAACGGCTCGTCCAACTTCTCCGCCTGACGGTAGCCGGGACGAAGCTTGATCCCCGAAACCACGCCGGTCGCCAAATAATCCTTCCAGCCGCTGCCAATGAGATAACCACGGACAATACACTCCACCGGCAACACCTTCGCCTTGCGGACAATCATCGATCGACCCTGCAAGTCACCGGCGTACTTCACCAGCTCAGGCCGGGTAGTGACGTCAGCGGTAATCAAATGGTTGCGAAGCCAGCCCGACATCAACTCAAACCAGAAAAGCGAAATCTGCGTCAGCACTTTGCCTTTGTTCGGCACGCCATTCGGCATCACGACGTCAAAGGCGCTGATCCGGTCGGAAGCGACAAACAACAGACTGTCGCCCAAATCATAAATGTCACGGACTTTGCCGCGATTGATCATCGGCAGTTCCGGAATCCGGCTTTCAATCAGCGCACCATTCACATCGTAGAGCATATTCGTCCTCCCCGGTTCCGCTCGACTCAACCCTTGATTTCGCCGATTTCGACGCGGGTCAGGTTCTGACGATGACCGATGGTCCGGCGATAGCTCTTGCGGCGCTTCATCTTGAACGCCCAGACTTTCTTGGCACGGAACTGATCCGCAACCTTGGCGGTCACGGTCGCACCGGCCACCAGCGGACTGCCGTAGTTCAGCGCGCCGCCTTCTTCGCCAATGGCGAGAACTTTGTCAAAGGTGACCTGGCTGCCGACTTCAAGTTCGAGCTTTTCGATTTCGACGAGGTCGCCGCTCTTGACTTTGTACTGCTTCCCGCCGGTGGTGATGATCGCAAACATGTTGATTCTCCTTGATATGGTCAATTTTTCAATGTCGTTTTATATACAGTCAGATAATTTACATCACTTTATCATTTTTGCAAGCACGATACGCGGCAAATTCTTGATGATTTTCATGCCGAAGAGGATTCGCGCCGCCGCCGCCGGGGCGCCGTAGCGGATTTTGACGCGCAATTCATCGTTGAGACAGGCAACAATATTGCGGTCCGACAGCCCCCCCTCCCGGTAAAACGCAATCAGTTCCGGATAGTAGAGCGGCTCCACCCCGAATTCATGCACCGCCCGGTACATCCAGTCATAATCGCCAAGCAGCCGGAACGATTCGTCGTACCACCCCACCCGGTCATAAACCCGGCGCGGCACAAACATCGTCGGATGAAGCGCAAACGCCCCCCGCCGCATGTTCTCCGGTCGAAAGCCGCGCACCCGGCCGAGCCGACTGTATTCGGCATCCCCCCAGAACACCGTATTCTCCAGCCGCGCCGGATCGGCAAAGGCCCCGGCCACCAGTTTCAATGCGCCGGGAAAATAACGGTCCCCTGCGTTGATCAACCCGATCACCTCGCCGGTGGCACGGCGGATACCCTTGTTCATCGCCTGATAAATCCCGGCGTCGGGCTCGCTGACGAAATACGCGAGTTCGTCGCGGCGCTTGAGTATCTTCTGTACCGTGCCGTCGGTCGATGCGCCGTCGATGACGATGTACTCAAGTTCAACACCCGCCTGGGCATCGAGCACGCTCGCCATCGTCTCTTCGATTTCGGCGGCATTGTTGCGAACCACGGTGACGATCGAGAGCTTCATCGGTCACACCCGAAAAGTTTGCGCGTCAGACGTTTCAACGTCGGCCCCAGCCAGGGAATGCTTTTGAGGGTCGCCGCGCGCATTTCGCCGAACAGCGGATCGCCGAATTTCGCCTCGCCGCGCTGACAAAGTTCGAGCGCCCAGCCGAATTCACGGTCTTCCATCGCCAGCACCCAGCCGAGCAGATATTCACGCTTGCCAAAGGGGGCGTCCGCGCGCGAAAAATCGTTCAGCCAGGTCAATTCAAACCACAGCGGCGAACTCCGGTGCACGGTCGGAATCAGCCGCCGCTGCCAGCCGGTCAGATATTTCCGCTCAAGATCCAAAGGAAAATACTGGCTCCCCAAAGGCCGCAAATCGATCAGCCGGAACTCCGGATGCGTCTCCATGCGGCGCAACACCATCCCCGCGGTATCGTCATTTTCGTAAGCCACCGACGGCCCCGGCTCAAGTTCGACGGTCAGCAGCCGGGCGATTCGATCCGCACCCAGACTTTCAAAAATCCGCAAATCGGTGCCCTGAGTATCGGCCTTGAAGCAATCAACCGCGTCGATGCCGAGTCCGGCAAGAATCCGCGGCAAAGTGCCGCAGGGAAGAACTGTTTTTTCGGCAAGTTGAAAAAAATACTGGAAATGCCAGCGCTTGACCGCTTCACTGCGCAGGTTCAGCGTGCTTGAACACTCCGGCGACGAGGCAAGAAAAAATTCACACTCGCCGTCAACCGAATCGTGCACGATCATCGGCATCACATGATAACTCCGGAACGCCTTTGCCGCCGCCGGCACATGCTCCATCAGGCGCACGTCCGGGTCAAAGGCTATGCAGATCGAATAAGGCGCAAGGCTCCGCCAGCGCCGGTGAATCCGGCTCGAAGCTCCGATATCAAGCAGCACCGGCGGTTTTTCCTGCAACAGCGGATGCTCCAGCACCCGGCGGACCATCTTCTTCACCGCAGCACCTCCCGGTAGACGGCGGCGGTCTCCGCCGCGCATGTTTGCCAATTGAAAAGCCCGACCCGGGCCAGCCCCGCCGCCGTCCATTCGGCCCGGCGCGCGGCAAGTTCATCCATCCCGGCCGCCAGCGCCTCAGGCGAGTGCGGCGCGAAATAGATCGCCGCCTCCCCCGCCACTTCGCGAAACACCGGAATATCCGAGACCAGCGCCGGACAGCCGGCGGCGAAACTCTCCAGCACCGGAAGTCCGAATCCCTCGTTTTCCGAGGGGAAAATCAGTCCCGCCGAAGCGGCATAAGCGTCGGAAAGCTCTTTATTGCCGAAAAGCGCGATCTGCCGGACCCGCTCCGCCACCCCGAGCTCCGCCTGACGCGCCAGTTCCGGCGGCGAAAACGCCGAACCGACGCAGAGCAACCGGTACTGCGGACGCAGCACCAGCGTTCGCAACACGACGTCGAAATTTTTGTAATACCCGCGCCCGCCGACAAAGATGAATTCACCCGCATTGAGCGCCGGCGGCGCGCCGGTACGCGGCGGCGGCGCGCCGTGCGGAATCACCCGGACCCGCGCCGCGGCGATGCGATAAAGCCGGATCAGCGCATCGGCGGTGGCCTGCGAAGGGGTGATGATCAGCCGGGCGGCGGCGACACTCCGCGATTTTTCGCGAACTTCCCATCCCGCGGCGGGAAGTTCGGGATACTCGTCGTGGATCATGTCGTGGACGGTCAGCACCATCGGCTTCGCGCCGAGGCGGCCGACAAAATAGGAGTCGTAAAAGGTCGGGTGAAAAACATCGAAATCCCCGCGCCGCAGCGCCGCCGCGGCCCGGACGCGATTGATCCGCTCAAGCAGGCGCTCCCTGCCGCGAAATGGATGGTTCGGGAAAAACCGCCGCACCGGCCGCAATTCGGCGAGATAAGCGTTGTTGGAAAAAAACAGCGGCAGCGACCACGCCGGATCGCCGCACCGGTCGAATTCGCGGAAAAGTTCGGCGTGATAGCGCGACACGCCGCCGAACCGCTGCGATGAAAAAATCTGGTGGTCAAAAAGCACTTTCATTGCCGCTCTCCTCTCGCCCGCGCGGCGTCGGCCTCGATTCGCGAGCACATCCGGAGCTTGACAAACTCCAGCAGCAGCACCGAGTAACGGTGCCGCAGCGCAATCACCGTCGCCAGTCGGGAGCTTGGTTTCCGCCGCGTAAGAATGGTCAGGCCGCGGCCGTCGGTATAAAGATGAAGCTTCAGCCGCGCGGCGATATGGCGGAAGGTGCAAACCGAAAAAAACGAAATATGCTGGCCGTGTTCACAGCCGAGATAATGCCAGTTCGCCAGTTCGTTTTCCGGGCATCCGTCGGTCAGATTGGTGCCGATCGCCACCGTATCGCTGCGCTCCAGCAGCCTTTCCAGCTCGGTCATCGGGAAATCGAGATGTTCAAAGACCTCCAGCGCGGTAATCGCCTCAAATCCCTCCTCTTCGTTGCCGGCGGCGAATCCGTCGGCGAAGAGATTGGCGGTGTAACGGTCACTCCAGCGGAAATCAAAACCGATATCCCGCATCAGCCGGACAAAAACGCCATAGCCGCCGCCGTAATCAAGGTAGCGTTTGTCGCGTTCAAAAAACCAGTAGAACGCCGGCGCCAGCTGTTCGGCAAAGCGCAAATTCCTGGCCAGCAAACCGACATCGCTTGCGGTAATGCTCCGGGCATAGGCTTCATCGAGAAAAAAGGGATTTTCGAGCTGGATGAAGCCGCAGTTCCGGCAACGCCGATACTCGGCCTCGTATTTGTGAAGCACCTCTTTGCGAAACAGCTCATCGGTCAGATTTCCGCATATCCGGCAGTTCATCGCAGCATCCTCCCGAGTTTGGCAAGCGCCCGCCGCCAGAGCGGCATTTGCCGGTAGAACAATCGAAAAATCAGCCGGTCGCGACCGTCATCCGCCGCCGGTTGATCCGGAAAGCGGAGCCCGTCGGGTAACGGCGACGTCGTAAAATTAAGCGTTTCCGCCCCGGTCGTCCGGTGGGTCGCCGAATCGGTCCCGAGGTTGCCGACCAGATTGGCGGCCGGCACCACCGCCAGCGCGCGCCGGATCAGCAGCGTGTAACTCCATTGAAAATCCCAGGTATCCATCGCCGCGTGGCCGGCCCGGGTGGCTTCCAGAATCTCCGCCCAGCGGCGCGCTTCCGGCCGCGGAAGTCCGCAGTCGAGCAGGGCTTGCCGGGAATAATTCCGAAGCCCG
>JBFWIO010000238.1:0-5562 GCA_050255955.1 Victivallaceae bacterium | reverse complement strand
CGCCGGGTGTTCGCAGAGCTGGGTTTGGCCTATGACGACGATGCGCTCGCGGTGATGACCGACGATTTTGAACTCGGGGCCTATCTTTGCGGCCGCCGGATTCTTGCCCGGAGCAAATTGCCGTCGGTGATCATCGTTTCGCGGGACAATCAGGCTAGCGGCATCAATCAGGCCTGCGCGGAAAAGGGATTGATTCTTGGCAGGGATATTTCGCTGGTCGGCTACGACGACATCGGCTGGCGTGCCGGGCATGATCTTCTCACTACCTACCGCGAGCCCTGCGAAGAGCTCGGACGGGGCGCGGTCGATGTGCTTCACTCGATTCTGAGCGGCGACGGCGGCCCGCTTCAGCGCGAAGTCGTGCCGAAGCTGATCCTGCGCCGCACCCTCTGTCCGATTCCGCCCGCGGCGATTCCGGCAAAGTAGCCGCACTTCCATTTTCGGGCCGCCCCGCGGCCTTGTCTGGTCTTTCCTCCGCATTATCCGGCTTCGCAAACTTGCGCTGTTGTGTGCTGTTCATATTATTTTTGTTTCCCCGCTGAACGGGCTCATCTTTTGCGTTGCGTCCCTCTTTCTTCCGCCTGCAGATTGGCTGCCGTCAAACAAAAAGCGACATTTTTTGTCAACCGCTATTGACTTTTGCAGTACAGTGTATTATAATGAGTACGTTGACATGATTGATGTCGAATTCGTCAGTACACAATAGCAAACGAGTGGAGAATCAAGAGATGAAGCGCGTGCAACAATTCACTTTGATCGAACTTCTGGTGGTGGTGGCGATTATCGCCATTCTGGCGGCGATGCTGCTGCCGGCTTTGAATAAAGCCCGGAGCGTGGCCCGCAAGACCCAGTGCCTCAATCATATCCGGCAGGTCAATATGGGATTGCGCTTTTATGCCGACGGCAATGACGACTGGCTGCCGCAGCTCAACAGCACTTTCGGCTCCTATGTCAAATACTACTGGATCAGCCGGTTGATTCATGACCGTCACATTACCTCGGGCGGCATTCTGGCCTGTCCGGAACAGGCGTTCAAGCCTTACGGCAGCGGGGCCTACGGCGACCTCTTTGTCGATTACGTCCGCAAATATCAGGGGAGTTTCGGTGAGTCGTACACGTTGAGTTTCATGAGTTACGGCTACAACACCATGCTCTCAAGCGGCAGCGGCGCGGTCAAACTGAACCGGGTCAAGAAACCCTCCGAAACCATCTCGCTGGCCGAGAATGCCCGGCTCAATCTCGATGACGTGCGCGGTTATTACGGGGTTTATTACAAATACAACTCCACCAATTCCTACGGCCACGTCTATCCGCGTCACCATCAGTTCGCCAACATCGGCTGGCTTGACGGTCACGCCACCAGCGAAAGGGCATCGCTGGATCCGCAAGTCACCTATACCATGAAACCCTTTGCCGACAGCGCGGTCAAGGAAGGGCCGGAAAATTACTGGGATCTTTACTGAGTCAATTTTAAAAATCCTTCCGGTCGCCCGAAGGGGCTGTTTTCCCGCTTGAGCGGGAGCGATTTCGGGACATACCACAGCAGGTATGCTCCTCAATCTGCCCGGTTATGCGGAAAAACATCCTCTTTCGGATCGATCCCTAATGACTTTTGCAATCGGCTCTACTGATTGGCAATTCGGCTTGATCAGTGTTATGGTATTATCGTACGGTGCAATGAAAAGGATATATTGAGATGAAAACAAGATTGAATACGGCGCTCGCGGCGGCACTGCTGCTGGCCGCCGCCGGAACGGGCGCGGCGGACACGGTGCAGCTTGCCGCCAAAAAAGTGGCGCAGGTCAGCGGCGGGGATGGAAGCACCTATGTCATTGAGAACCTCGGCAACCCGATGCTCTCCAAGGAGTCGGACGTCGAATTCGTCACTACCCCCGGGAACGGTCAGAAAATCGCCTGGGGAGTGATCACTTCGCCCGACCGCCATGGCGTCCAGGGGGTGAATCTCACCACCGGCGAGGTGCACTGGATCGACACCACCGCCGACTTCGGCCCGCACGCCCACCGCACCGAACTCGCCCCCTGCGGGAACGACGTCATTTACGATTTCGCCGGGGATCAGATCAAAATCTATAAAGACACTGTTTCCACCCGGAAACTGGTGAAGTTGCATACTTTCGCCAAGGGCATCGGCCGCTCCTGGATTGCCTCGCGGGCGGTCGGCCCCGACGGCAAAATCTACGTCGGCACCTACCCCCGCACCATCGCCATCGGCATCGATCCGGCCACCGACAAGGGCTTTAATCTCGAACCGGTCACGGAAGACAAGGATCAGCGTTATTTGAGCGCCCCCGCCATCGACGACGACAACGTGATGTATGCTCCGATCGGCCGGGTTCGCCCCGAACTCTTCGCCGTCAACCTCAAAACCGGGGCAAAAAAACAGATTCTGACTCCGGACCAGATTGCCGCGCTGTTAAAGGAAAATACCTACATTCCGTCGGTCTATCTCTATTTGGGCAAGGTCTATACCACCATCGGCGAACAGCGTTATTGCTGTACTCCGAACGGTTTGGCCAAAGCCGACTCCGCCAGGATTCCTTGGCCTGATCATCCCGACCGGATCAAGGCCAACGGGCGCTTCCCGAGCCGGATGATCAATGACACCGAGGAAGCGGTTGGATTCGGCGAGAAGTCGGTGATCGTCGCGGACAGGAACGGCAAACGCCGCGCAATCACCGCCGCCACCGTGCCGGTGCCGCACGAAATCTACCGCTTCGGCTCGCGGCGCGGAGATGTTTTGTTCGGCAGCGGGATCTTTCCGGCCAACGCATTCGGACTGAATCTCAAAACCTTGCAGGCGATGGATTACGGCCGCTGCAGCAGCGGCGGCACCCAGAGTTACGATTTGCTCGACACGCCGGACGGGCTCTTGATCAGCAGCTACACCGGAGCGACGCTCGATTTGTTTGAGCCAGACCGGCCCAAAGGGCAGGGGAATCCGGTCAACCTGGCGCGGCTCGAACTCACCGACCAGCAGGAACGGATGCCCCGGCTGACCAGAGTCGGCGACAAAGTTTACACCGGAAGCCAGCCGATCAAGGGCTATCTCAACGGCGCGGTAGTCCGGGTCGATTTGCCGAGTCGCAAAGTCACGGTGTTTCGCGGGGTGATCCCGGATCAGAGTATCCCCGATCTGGTGCTCTGCCCGGACGGCAAGACCCTTTTCGGCAACGGCAGCATCCTCGGCGGCACCGGTTCGACGCCAAAGGCCAAGACCGCGTCGATCTTCCTCTGGGACACCGCGACCGACAAGGTGATCTGGAGCGGCACGGTTTTCCCGGAAGCGATCTATTACTCCGAATCCGGCTTGACCGCGGACGGCAAGGTCATCACCTTTGGCCGCAACAGCGCCAATGCGGAGGCCAAGGTTTACTACTATCTGGTCTTTGACCCCGCGACCCGCGAAGTGGTGACCAAGGGGACGATCCCGGCGAGCTTCAAGCGTTATCTGGTCAGCCACCCCGAGCCGATGGGCCCTGCCAAACGCAACTACTTCGCCGCCGACGGCTCACTCTATGCTTATGACCCGGCGTTGAAGAAAGTGGTGAAGCTCTTCTCCCACCCCAGTTTGGACCTGGCCCAGGACCTCTATGTGACCCCCGAGGGCTACGCCTACTATCTCGACAACAACACCTCGATCGCCCGGGTGAAGCTGTTCTGAATCGAGTTCTTCAACGCAAACGGCTCCCGGTGTCGCAAGACGCCGGGAGCCGTGTTGATTTTCCGGAAATCTACCGCAGCCAGTCGATGATGTAGTAGGCGGCGGCGGAGCAAAGCGCGGTCAGCGGGATGGTCATGAACCACGCCAGCACGATCCGGCGGGCGGTGCCCCAGCGGACGCCGCGGGCTCCTTCGACGGTGCCGACTCCCATGATCGAACCCGCGATCACGTGGGTCGTCGAAACCGGAATCCCGAGGTGGGCGGTACCCATCAGCACCAGTGCCGCCGCCGATTCGGCGCAGAAGCCCTCGGTGGCGCGGATTTTGGTGATGCCGGTGCCCATCGTTTTGACGATCCGCCAGCCCCCGAGCATGGTGCCGATCCCGATCGCGGCGTAGCACGAAAAGGCCACCCAGCCGGGAATTTCCAGAGTGTCGCTGACGCCGCCGCAGACCAATGCCAGCGAAATCACCCCCATCATTTTCTGCGCGTCGTTGGTGCCGTGCCCGAGACTGTACCACGAGGCGGAGAGCAACTGGAGATAGCGGAAGACGCGATTGGCCTGCATATAGGGTATCTTGCGGAAGCAGTTGAGGGTGATCACCGTGAAAATCATCGCTCCGATCAATCCCAGCAGCGGGGCGATGACGATGAAGAGGATGATCGGGAGGATTCCGGAAGTCACCAGCTTGCCGTGTTCGACGGTGAAGTGTCCGATGATGATGACTTCCGGGCCGACTTCCGCCAGCCCGGCACCGATCAGGCCGCCGATGATGGCGTGACTGCTCGAAGTCGGCAATCCGAAAATCCAGGTGATGATGTTCCAGATCACTGCTCCCACCAGCGCCGCCAGCAGCAGCACGAGCTTGGCGTCCGGCGCGGCGACCATGTCCATGTGGATGATTCCGGAACTGACCATCTTGGCGATGGCGTGTCCGAAAGTGAAATAACCGATGAAGTTGGCCAGCCCCGCCATGATCACCGCCTGAAGCGGGGTCAGCGTGCGGGTCACCACCACGGTGGCGATCGAGTTGGCGGCATCGTGGAAGCCGTTGAGAAAGTCGAATACCAAGGCCAGCACGACCACGGTGATCAACAGCAGCATCAAAGAAGTCATAATGAGCTCCGGCGTCGTCGCTTATCCGTGTTTGATCTTGATTCCGCGGACCAATTTACCGATGTCGTCGAGCCGGTCGACGGTGGACTCCAGCATTTCGTAGATTTCCTTGAGCTGGAACATTTCCACGGTCAGCACCGCGTCTTTGTCGCCGAAGAGTTCGGCCATGCTGGTGAGGAAAAGTTCGTCGGCCTGGTTTTCCAGTTTGTGCATCTGCTCGACTTTCTTGCGAACCCGCTGTTTGGTGTGCAAATCGCGGACGATTTCCTGCTGGATTTTGGCGATGTTGACGATGATTTCGGCGAATTTGCAGACACTGACCGGCATTTTGCGGATATGGTAGATTTCAATCTTGCGGGCGAGGCCCTTCAGGACGTCGAGCGGTTTTTCGAGGTTGACGGAGAGGGTGTGGATGTCTTCGCGGTCGAGGGGGGTAATGAAGCAGCGGCTGAGTTCTTCGATGATGGTCATGCCGACTTCGTCACCCTTTTGCTCGTAATCATTGATCGCGTAAAGCCGCTTTTTGAGATCTTCGTCGGACAGCGTTTCGATCTGGATCGCCATATCCCGGAAAGTCAGCGCACTGCCGTACACATGGTCACTCAGGGAATTGAGATAATCGAAAAATTTGGTCTCGCGCGGAAGCAACAGGTCTAATACGTTAAACCCCATAATGATACTCCTTTGGCCCATTTGCATCGAGTCCGCCGTCGCCTCCATCCGGCGACGGAAACGAAAACACATCAAAAATAAATATTATTTT
>JBFWIO010000237.1:0-5562 GCA_050255955.1 Victivallaceae bacterium | reverse complement strand
GCGGCCCGGCGGCGCCGGCGCTCCCTTCGCGCTCCGGATTGATGATCCCGGGCGTCTTTTTTTTCCCAATCGATCCTTCGTTGATCAAATGAGCTGATTTCAAAAGTATTTGCGGATGATGAAAAAATGATCGCCGATGGCCGGCGCCGTCCGTCATTGAGCGGCTTTACCCTCTGCGGTAAAGCCCGAAGTTCCGGACAAGCCGGACGCGGCGAGCGTTTTTCAGCGCCGCAAAGAGTTTTGAAATCGGCTCAAATCACTCTTTTTTGAGCTTAAAAACCGCTTCGACTGTGGATCGGAAGCATACTATAAGTCACACGCTTGATCGAACTTGGATCATTTTATTGCAGTTAATTCATGTTCAAGTATTGGAAATATTAGTTTTTTTAACTACAATATGGCTGGATCAAAAAAACATAAATGGATCGATATTGAGATATGATCAAAGCCGCCAGCCGTCCGCCCAAAGCCGCCGAAATGATCGACTACGTCGCCGCCAACATTGCGACGCAGGCTTATTTGCCCGGCCACCGGATTCCATCGATCCGGCGTTTGGCGATCAAGTTCGGGATCAGCTACGGAACCGCTTCGCGCGGAATTGATTACCTGACTGACTCCGGAGTGCTGATAAAGGACGGGACGCACGGCTTCGCCGTCGCCGGCCGCCGGCCGGCAACTCCGGAATTCAAACGGATTACCGTTTTCATGGAACCGTTCATTGCCGAGCGCGAGATCGGAATGTGCCATACCGCATTCATGCAGATGCAGGAGCTGGCCTACCGCAACAACTGTCACTTTGTGGTAGTCCCGATCCGGGGCGAAGAGCTCACCGCCGAACTGATCCGCAAAGCCTCGGCGGGCAGTCACGGAATCGTGATGCTCAATGAATACGACACTTACTTCTCGGAGCTCGAAACCGACCTGCCGGTGGTGGGCACCTTGATGAACAGTTCGTTCGGCGGTCGGATTTCGACGGTCAACATTGATCCCTTTGACGCCGCTTGCCGGGCGGCCGCCTATTTCAGGGAGCGAAAAATCAAACACGTGACCATCGTCAGTTTCAATCATCCGGTGTACCGCCGGCGCGGCGAATTTTTTCAGCTCCAATGGGAACGCGAGGGCGGCTGCTGCGAATGGAATTTCGATTTGTTCAAGCCCTGGCGCATTGCGCCCGATCACGGCATTTTTTTCACCTCGGACCAGATTGCGGAAAATCACATCCGAACCATGGAGGCCGACGACGTGGATCTTACCGCTTATCCGGTGATATCAGTTGACGGCAAACGGACCCTGGCATCCGATTTCCACCGCTTCCCGACGGTCGCCGGCAACTGGAAGCAGATCGGGCAGGCGATTTTCTGGGAGATTTTCAACCGTATCCGCTATCCCGGATATCCGGTACGCCATATTTTGATCGAAGGCGTACTGATTCCGGTTTGATCGCGTCGCCGTGTGACTGCGCGATTTTTATGTCATGTGAATTTTTCCGAAAAAATGATTCGGAATGGATCTGAGACACCCCAACAAAAAGGAAGAGACAACCATGAAGAAATCGAATCCAAAAGCCTTCACGCTGATCGAGCTGCTGGTGGTGATCGCAATCATCGCGATTCTCGCCGGAATGTTGCTGCCCGCCCTCAACAAAGCCCGCGACAAAGCCCGCCAGGCAAAATGCAACAGCAACTTGCGCCAGATCGGCGTCTACTCCGCCATGTACGGCCAGGACAACGATTATGAACCGCCCTGCCGCCAGAGCATCGGCACGTCTTTCCAATCCTGGTGGAAATATTTGTATAACATGCAACCGCTCTCCGGACTGTTCCGCGAACGGTTCAAGGCCGGTGCCTTCAAACCCGCCACCGCGACGCCGGGCGAGGAATACTCAGCCCCCTACTGCCCCGGCTGGAGCTGGGTCAATCCCACCAACGCCAAGGGCGGCGGCTGGGCCGCCGACGCCCAGCTTGCCGGCCAGAATTTCGGCGGTTACGCCTACAACGAACTGCTCGGCTACACCACCAACGGAGCCGCCGCGCGCAGCAATGTAACCGGCGTCGACACCCCCAGCCATCCCAACGCCTCGACAGCGGCGAAAGTAAACTCGGTGGAAGTCAAGTCGGGCGCGGTGCGCAATCCGAGCAAAGTGATCCGGATCACCGACGGCAATTATTATCAGATATCAGGCTACAACGCCAATTACAAAGTCTACGCCTATTTTCCGCACAACAGCATGCAGCAGCTGCTTCACGTGGACGGCCACACCAGTGCGATCAAGGGACCGAACTGGGAATACAACACCACCAATCTTCAGAAAATCGGCGAAGATCTTTTCTGGGCTCCCCACGGCCAGTGGTAAGTCTTGAACGTTCACGGTGCGCAATCCGACGCATCTTGACAGACGTCTGATTCCGACCGGCTCTTCGCGGCAAAGGTAAATCCTTGCCGGGAAGAGCCGGTTTTATGGATTCGATCCGAGGCTGCGACGGCCCGGCCTGAAGCTGTGCCGAGGGAGGCCCGGAGCATTTTTGTTTTTTTCGATTGATCAAACTTGGATCATTTTTTTGGCGTTAAATCCAGTTCCGGTATTGCTAATCAGCGACTTTATTAATAAAATATACATGGAATAACGAAATCTGAATTGATCAAGAAACTGAAGTTTGATCAAATGAACCGATTGCAAAAGGATTTGAGGGAACGGTCCGAAAGCGGAAGCTTTTGCATGACCGGGCGGATTGAGCGACATACCCTTGCGGAATGTCCCGCAATCGCTCCCGGGCAGACACGGAAACAGCCCTTCCGGGCGAACGGAAGTCCTTTGGAAAACGGCTCCAATAAAGAAAAACAATCAATATGAATGACCGTCCACCAAAAGCCGCCGAGATGATCGACTATGTCGCCGCCAACATTGCGACCAAAGCGTACCTGCCCGGAAGCCGGATTCCATCAATCCGGCGGCTGGCGGCCAAGTTCGACATCAGCTACGGTACCGCGTCGCGGGGCATCGATTATCTGGTCAGTTCCGGGCTGCTGGCAAAAGCCGGGGCGCGCGGATTCTCCGTAGTCGGCGACCGTCCGGTGGCTCCGGAGTTCAAACGGATCACCGTTTTCATGGAGCCTTTTGTCACCGAGCGCGGGATCGGGATGTGCCATACCGCATTCATGCAGATGCAGGAACTGGCCTACCGCAACAACTGTCACTTCATCGTGGTGCCGATCCGCGGCCCGGAAATCACCGATGAGCTGATCCGCAGCGCTTCCGTCGGAAGTCACGGGATCGTGATGCTCAATGAATACGACACCTATTTCTCGGAACTCAAAACCAATCTGCCGGTGGTCGGCACCCTGATGAACAGTTCGCTCGGCGGCAAAATTTCGACGGTCAACATCGACCCCTTTGACGCCGCCTCCAAGGCGGTCGAATTTTTCAAGGCGCGCAAGATCAACAAAGTCACCATCTCAAGCGCCAATCGTCCGGTGTATATCCGGCGCGGCGAATTTTTCCAATTGTACTGGGAGCGCCAGGGCGGCAAATGCGACTGGGATTTCGACTGGTTCGCGCCCTCGGATGTGTCGCCCGATCACGGGATTTTCTTCACCTCCGACCAGATCGCCGAAATTCATATCCAGACCATGGAAAAAACCGGAATCGACCTGACCCGATATCCGATTTTCTCGGTCGACGGCAAGCGAACCCTGGTGCCGAATTTTCACCGCTTCCCGACCATCGCGGGCGACTGGAAGCAAATCGGCCAGGCGATCTTCTGGGAAATTTTCAACCGGATCCGCTATCCCGAGTATCCGGTAAGACATATTCTGATCGAAGGCCGGTTGGCGCTTGAATAAAATGAAATAAATGAGGATAACATGAAAATCAGAAGCAAATTTACATTGATCGAACTCCTGGTGGTGATCGCGATTATCGCCATCCTCGCCGCCATGCTGCTGCCCGCCCTCAACAAGGCGCGCGAAAAAGCCCGCAGCAGCACCTGCCTCAGCAACCTCAAGCAGATGGGCACCGCCTCGGTGATGTACGTCAGCGAATCCGACTACTTTCCGCTGATGAACGGCTATTTCGCCGGCGGACTGTACTACAACTTCGGCGGCTGGAAGGCGGCGCTGTCGCCCTATCTCGGCATCACGCTCCCCGCCACCGCCGACGCGGCGATCGCCCTTGAACGCGGCGTTTTCCTCTGCCCGAGCTGGAAACGCGAGATCGTGGTGCCCTCCACCATGCAGCCGACCGCGCTTCAGCCTTTCCTCGCCGGCGGCTACGGCTACAACTGGGGCGGCGGCTCCGGTCAGTACGGCATGGGCTATCGCGGCTCCAGCGCCACTTATTATGTCAAAACCAACATGGTCAAGTCACCCAGCGAAACCATCCTGATCGCCGACGGCCGCGACAGCGTCACCAGCGCGGCCCAGGCGGCGGCCTGCTATCAGGGCTATGAAAGCATGCGCCATGCCCCCGGCATGAACATCGTCTGGGTCGACGGCCACGCCACCAACAACAGCATCATGGAGATCAAAACCGGCAAAACCGGCCCGAACATCGATGCCGCCAACGCTCCCAAATACTACTATTATCGCCAGAAATAAACACCGTCAACGGGCCGCCGGCAAAGCGGTTGCCGGCATGAATGAGAGTCACCGAGATTGATTCCGATAGACCCAAACAATGCAAGGAAAGGAGCTGACCATGATCGAACACAAGTCGCAGAGAACGGGGTTCACCCTGATTGAACTCCTGGTGGTGATTGCAATTATTGCCATTCTCGCCTCGATGCTGCTGCCCGCCCTCAACAAGGCGCGCGACAAGGCCAAGCAAGCCAAGTGCAACAGCAATATGCGCCAGCTCGGCATGTACTCGGCGATGTATGGCCAGGACTGCGAGTGGGAACCGCCCTGCCGTCAGAGTCTCGGGGGTTCATTCACGGTCTGGTGGAAATATCTCTATGACGTCAACCCGATGACGTCGATGTTCCGCGAGCGCTTCCGGGCCGGCGCGTTCAAGCCGGCCACCGCGACGCCGGGGCAGGAATACTCGGCCCCCTACTGTCCCGGCTGGAGCTGGGTCAATCCGGCCAACGTCAAAGGCGGCGGGTTCACTCCTGACGGGCAACTTGCCAATCAGCATTTCGGCGGGTACGGCTACAATGAATTTATTGGGTACACCAACGCCGGAGCGCCTGTCCGGACCAATGTCACCGGCGCCGATACGCCGAGCCATCCGTCCGCTTCCAGCTCCTCCAAGGCCAGCTCGGACGCGGTCAAAGCGGGAGCGGTGCGCAACTCCAGCAAAGTGATCCGGATCACCGATGCCAATTATTACATCATTTCCGGGTACAACTCAAACTTCAAAGTATACGGATCGTTTCCGCATAACAGCATGATGCAGCTGCTTCATGTCGTCGGCCACACCAGTGCGATCAAGGGCCCGGCCTGGGAATACAACACCCCCAATCTGCAAGCGATCGGCGAAGATCTCTTCTGGGCTCCCCACGGGCAGTGGTAAGATCTGCAAAGTCGATGGAAAAAGGTATTCCGGATCGATCCGAAAGCGGATGG
>JBFWIO010000236.1:0-5588 GCA_050255955.1 Victivallaceae bacterium | reverse complement strand
GCAATGAATCGCGGCATCCGCTACTGCCACTGCCCAAAGGCGATGGGCTACTGCGTCGCCGAGTTCACCGTCGGCCTGATGCTGAGCCTCGGCTACGAAATCGGTTATTTCGACCGCCTGATCCGGGACGGGCACCGGAGCGATCCGCCGGAGGGCGAGTACCACAAGCGCGGCGGCTTCGCGGCAAAGTCGCTCCGTTATGCCGAAGTCGGCCTGATCGGGAGCGGCAACATCGCCCGGCACGTGATCCGGATGCTTGCCCCCTTTGACTGCAAAATTTCGGTTTACGACCCCTTCCTCGCCGCCGAAGAAGCGAAGAAGCTCGGGGTCAAAAAAGTGGCGAAGCTCGAAACTCTGCTCAAAAAAGCGGACATCCTTTCGGTTCACGCGGGTTGGACCAAAGACACCGCAGGGATGCTCTCGGCGGAAAAACTGGCTTTGCTCAAGGATGACGCGATGATTATATGCACCGCCCGGATGCCGATCTTTGACGAAGCGGCGCTGAAGCGCGAAGCGCTCTCCGGCCGCTTGCGCGTCGCCCTCAATCTGATCCCGGAAAATCCGATCTGGTTTGAGGACGATCTCCGCGTCGTCCGCAAACTTCTCCTCTCCCCCGGCTCCGCCAGCGTGTCGCACTCGACCTGGCTTGATATGGGCAAAATGCTCCTCGGCGACGTCATGCGTTTTGCAGAACGAGGAAAGCTCTGTTACGAAGTCAAACCGTCCGACCTTGCCAAAATGACCTGACAATTTTATCGAAATAAATGCTCAAGGAAACAGCGCAATGAGAAAATTATTCACCTTTCTCGGTTCCTTTGCCATCGCCGGTCAGCTGGCGGCGGGGGTGGTCGCCTACGTTGACTTTGAGGGAAGCGCCGGGGAAACACCGGAAAAATTGAGCTCGATTGACAAAACAAGCTATATCCGTTTCCCGGAAAACTCTTCGACCAAAAGTCGCGCCAAATTGTCCGCCGATGTGCCGGAGGCGCTGAAGAGCTCCTCGACGACCTCCGCCGAAATCGCCGGTTCATTCGCCTGGCTCAAGGGCGCGCCATATCAGTTGAGCAAGGATTTTTCGCTCAATTTCTGGTTCAAGCTGGACGCCGATCCGGCGAAAAAGGTGTCGCTCGGCTGTTTCGGACGCAGTCTCAGAATCGGCTACAACGCGGCATCCAAACGTTTCTTCCTCGAAGACTTCGCCGCCAAATCGCAGGCCGTCTCCGACGAAACGCCGCTTGCCTCCGGCGCGTGGCACATGCTGACCGTGACCGTCGCGGGCAATGAAGCGACGTTTTACTTCGACGGCAAAGCGATCGGCAAGGCAGCGGTCGAAACGCCGTTCACCGACGCGACCGATATTTTCATCGGCATCGACCGTCCGCACGGCACGATTCCGGTCAACGGCAAAATCGACGACTTCGTACTCTGCGACCACGTCCTCGACGGAAACGCGGTCGAAAAGCTCTATGCCGGCGAAAGCCCCGCCACATGGCTCGGGGCAAAAAAAAAAGTAACTGACGCAAAAAAACTCAAGCGGATCATCAGTAAACCGTTTGACGCCTCGTTCAAAGCATACACGCCGGTCCGGAAGCTCGATCTCGTTTCCGGCGGCAAGGCCGAAGCGGTGATCGTCCGCCCCGACGCTGGCGCGTTCGCCGCATTCGCCCCCGAAGTCGCACAGGCGCTCGGCAAGTTGTACAGCACCGAATTTCCGGTGCTCGACTTCGCCGACGCGCTCAAGAGTGGCAAGACGTTGATTCTCTTCGGCGCGGCGCGCGGCAATCTGCCGCTGCTGCGCCTCTCCTACAGCTGGCAGCTGCCGCGCGGCGCGGAGGCCGGGTACTGGGTCTATCCGCAATGCTTCGAGTACCCCAAAGGCGCGGTCGCGCTGCTCGGAACCACGCCGGAAGAGCTTCTTTCGACAATAGAAGCATTTGGCAAAGCGTTCCCGCAGGGCGGCAATATCCCTTTCGCCGCCGTCCCGGCCAAACCGCAGACGATTCACGGCGATGAGTATATCGGCCAAAAAGTCGCCGAAATCAAAGCACACTACGCCAATCCCCCGGACTACATTCCCAATCAGAGCGCGGTCCGTCTTTTCCGCGAACCCGGCACCTGTTTCGGCCGCACCGGTGCGCCGGTTTATGCCAGGGCGTTCGCCGAAATGCAGAAAGTGCTGATTGACAACTACGACGCGGCGACCAATTTGCGAAACACCCCGCCGACCTTTCTCTTTCAGGAATTCATCTACATGCTCAATCTGATCGAGCAGTCCGAAGCATTCAGCGCCGAGGACCGCGCCCGCAGCGCCGAGCTGCTGCGCAAAGTCGCCGAGCATTCGATGGGCTACTGGGAAATGCGTCCGCCGATGCAAAATTACGACAGCGGCGTTCTCGAATACAACGAAAACCATCCGATGTTCGCATCGCGCTCGGTCTATTTCGCCGCCGAGTATCTCAAGCGTCATTACAACTACGCTCCCGCCGACTACTGGCTGGCGGTTTCGGAATACGCATTCGCCGGGAACGCGCCGCACTGCTTCGGCCCGGAAGACTCGGCGGGTTATCAGTACGCCTGTTTCGATATTTTCGCCAATTTCGCCATCGCGTCGGGGAAATATCCGATTTCGCACTTCCGGAGCAAGGAGTTTCAGGATTACGCCGCCTACGCCAAAGCGCAGTTTTCGCACCTCGGCGCGACCACCGGCTACGGCGACAATTCGCCGCTCAACAACCTCGGCGCGATGAAAATTCTGGTCTTGTCGCGCGATCTCTTCGACGACGCCGAAGCCGATTCGCTGCTGTCGCTCGCCGCCGAAAAGGTCTACAAACGCACCGAACGCGGCTATGCCGCCGGGATCGGCGGCGTCCCCGGACGGAACAAGGAATTCAGCGCCGATCTGGTCGGGCTCAAGGTTTTCCCGCTCGGCGACTTCGTCCGCAAGCTCAAGGGCTTTGCCAATTATTCGCGCCCGGTTCTCGACAAGGCGTTTTTCCGCACCGGCTGGACGCCGGAGGATGAATTTCTGGCCGCCTCCGGCGTCTCCGCCGGGTCGCACGGCCACTTCGACGTCAACGGCATCGTCCAGCTACTTCGCGGCGAACACATCTGGCTCACGGAGGGCGATTATATCAAAAAACAACCCGAGGAGCACAACTCGCTCTCGATCAGCTTCAATGGCGCGACCCAGCGTCCGCCGGATCCGCGCGCCTGGTCGGCGACGACCGGCGAAGACCGCACCGGCAACCTCGCGCAGATTCTCGGCTCGGCCGAAACGCCGGACAAAAAGCTGATGGCGATTTCGCTCGTCGCCGAAAAATACGGCAAGGTTGACTGGCAACGCGACGTCGCAATGGAGAAACAAGGCGGACTCTGGGTGATCGACGAAGTCAGAGCCCGTGAACACGGCAAAGTCGCCGCCGACTGCCGTTTCCGTTTGCTTGGCGAGATCGCCAATGCCGACGGCCAGAGCGTCGCATTCACCCAGAAGAAGAGCGGAGAAACCGACAAATTCGCCGATTTCGCGATCACCGAAGGCACCGGCGCGGCGAAGCTGCTCTATACCCAGTTCGACTCCGGCCACGGCGAACGCGAGGGATATTACAAGGATTACCCGCTCGCCGCGCCGCTGACCCGCATCCACCTCGCCCGGCGCGAAGCGGAGCTCAAAGCGGGCGAAAGTTTCCGCTTCGTCCACTTCCTCGGCTCGACCCCGGTTGAAGTTCAGGAAATCGCCCCCAACGCTTATCGCGCCGGAAGCGACCGTCTCGCCGTCTTCGGCAAATTCAAGCAGGGCGACGTCGAAATCGACGCCGACCGTCTCTTCGCCGGGCCGTCCGGCGTCATTGCGTTCGGCGCGAAAAAAATCCGCCTCGGCGACATCAGTTTCGACGCCGCCAAGCCGGAAACCGTCGCCATTGACCGCTCCGCCGCAAGCGCGATCGCCAAGCTCACCGGCAAGGTCAAACTGCCGGCGGTGCCGAAGAGCCCCGAGCTCCCCGAGCTCAAAGCGCAGGTCATCTCCTTCGACGTTGCGCCGACTGCCGTCGCCTTCAATGCCGAAGGCGTTTCCGGCGTCGGCTTCGAAAACGGCCTCTTCCGGAGCGGCGACCGCCAGGCCGAAACCGAAGGGCAAGTCACCGCCGTCACCGCGCTCAAACACAACGGCAATTCGTACTGGGCGGTCGGCTCGATCGGGCCGGACGGCAAAGGCGTGCTGACCCTTTTCGACGCGCAGCTGCAAAAACGCTGGAGCCGGGAATTCGGCATCTACCACGGCCGCAACGGCACCATCCGCGACCTCGCCGGCGCCAACTTCGGCGGCGGCAAGGATTCAGCGATTCTCGTTGCCAACGAAAACTGCCACTTCTACGCTTATGACCTCGCCGGAAAAGAGCTCTGGCGCAACCAGATCGTGATTGCCGCCACCAAAGTTCGCGCGGTTGATTTCGACGGCGACGGCGTTGACGAAGTCGCGCCGGGGATCGAGTATTACTATCACCAGCTCTTCGACAAAACCGGCAAGAGCGTGATGGAGCGCCGCTCCGAACCTTGGTCGCTCTTCATCGCCGTCGCAGACCTCGGCAAGGACGGCAAGGTGGAAGCGGTCTTCGCCCGCGGCGACAATCAGCTTCATGTCATGACCACGCTCGACAAGAGCGAAAAGGGTCTTTATCCGCCGCTGACGCTCGGCGCGATGATCACCGGCCTTGTCGAACTCCCCGGCGGCCTCGCCGCCGCCGATGCGGCCGGAACAATTTACCTCATCGACAGCGAGTTCAAAATCGCCCGCATAGTCCGGCTTCCCGGCATGATCCGCGCCCTTGTTTCAGGCGGCGGCAAACTCTACGCCGCCGTCAGCGACGGCTGGATTTACGAAATTTCACCCGACGGCAAACTGCTGTCGAAGTGCCGCGCGCCTTATGATCAGAGCGCGCGGTGGGAGCTTCCCGCCGCCGGGTGGTCCGGCGGGGCGGCATTTATCAACGGCAAAACCCTCATTGAAATCGGAAAGACCAAATGAAAAACATCAATCGCCCCGAAGCCGAAGCGATTCACCGCGCTTCTCTTGAACTCCTCGAAAACCCCGGCTGCCGCCTCGAACACGAAGGCATCCGGCAACGGCTGATCAAAGCCGGAGCGCTCGAAACTTCCCACCCCGAAGTCCTGCGTTTCCCGCGCAAACTGGTCGAAGAACTGCTTGCGCTTGCCCCGCGCGAAGTCCGTTTCGACGGACGCGGCAACGCCGCAAGCCATACGCTGACGCCGGACAGCAAGTCGATCGTCTGGTCGGTGCCGGGGATGAATATTCTCGAAAACAAAATCCACCGCCCCTTCACTTCGCGCGATATGGGGCGGATGGCGGCGCTGTTTGACACGCTTGATCAAATCGATGGCGTTTTCGGCATGTCACTTGCCGACGTCGAACCGCAATTCCGCGACGTCGCCGGGCTGCTGGCGATGGCGGAGAACACCGGAAAACACCTGCGCGTCCTATGTTTATCGGTGCGCGGCGGCGAAAAACAGAGATCAATCCTCGACGCTTTTCCGGGCAACTGGTTCAGAGTCGGCTACACCGCGCACGGGCC
>JBFWIO010000235.1:0-5638 GCA_050255955.1 Victivallaceae bacterium | reverse complement strand
CCAGGGCTTCGGCAATGTCGGGATGGTGGCGGCAATTGAACTTGCCAAACAGGGCTGTCGCATCATCGGCGTCTCCGACGTCAACGGCGCGATCACCGACCCCGCCGGCTTCGACATGGACGCGTTGCAGGCGTACTACAAGGCCAACCGCAAGCTTCAGGGCTTCGCGGGGGCCCGCGAGATCACCGGCGGCGCGCTCCTCGAACTTGAGTGCGACGTACTGGTGCCCGCCGCCGCCGGCAACCAGATCACCACCGACAACGCCGGCTGGCTCAAGGCCGCGATCATCGCCGAGGGCGCCAACGGTCCGACTTCGAGCGAAGCCGACCGGGTGCTGGAGCGCAAAGGTGTTTTCGTCATTCCCGACATTCTCTGCAACGCCGGCGGGGTTTTCGTCTCTTATCTCGAATACACCCAGGAAACCCAGCAGGAGCAGATGACCGAGGTCGAAGTCAACGACCGGCTGACCGCGCGGATGCGCGAGAAATTCCGCCAGGTATACGAATTTTCGCTGGCCCGGAACATTCCGATGCGCGAGGCGGCGATGTGGCTCGCGGTCAAGCAGGTCTGCGACGCCAAAATCGCCCGCGGCTATCTGCCGTAAATTTTTGTCAAAATAACACAACCCCAAATCAGGAGCAATAACACATGAAACTCGATCTTTGTATCGTCGGCGGCGGGATGATCACCCAAGACCTCATCCTGCCGTCGGTCTACCACCTTCAACGCACCGGCGTGGTCGGTGAAATCAGCGTATGCGCGCTCAACAACGCGCCGTTGCGCCAGCTCAAGGACAGCGCCGAAATCGCCGACGCCTTTCCGGGGCAGACTTTCACGCCCTATCCGCCGCTCAGCGAGCCCGCCGACAAGATGTTCCCGACCATGAGCGAAGAGGCGATTGCCAAGCTCAAGCCGCGTCAGGCGGTGATCGTCGCGGTGCCCGACCAGTTCCACTACGGCATCGTGATGCAGGCGCTCAAGCACAACCAGCACGTGCTCTGCGTCAAACCGCTGGTGCTCAAATTTGAACAGGCCGAGGAGATCGAGAAGCTCGCCTTGTCCAAGGGCCTCTTCGTCGGGGTCGAGTACCACAAGCGCTTTGACCGCCGCGCCCTGATGGCCCGCCGCCAGTACCGCCGCGGCGACTTCGGCAGTTTCGCGATGGGCGAAGCCAAGATGATCGAGCCGTATTACTACCGCTACTCCAACTTCCAGAACTGGTTCACCTGCGACCAGACCGACCCCTTTGTCTATGTCGGCTGCCACTACGTCGATTTGGTCTACTTCATCACCGGCCTCAAGCCGGTCGAGCTCTCGGTCTCCGGCATCAAGGGCAAATTCCCGAACGGCAAAGAGGGCTTCATGTGGGCCAACGGCCGCGTTCGCTATGAAAACGGCGCCATTCTCTCGGTGATCGACGGCCTCGGCTACCCCGACCTCGGCGCGGGAAGCAACGACCAGTGTCTGGTGATGTACTGCGAAGGCAAGGACTGCGGCGCTTTGATCGAACACGACGACCAGTATCGCGGCGTCCGCCACAGCTACGTCGGCCCGATCGGTTGCGGCGGATCGGTTTACAACTACGTCAGCCCCGACTTTTACCGTCTGGTGCCGTGGGACGGCCCCGGCAGCCGCCCGATCGGCTACGGCTACGACTCGATCGCCGCCAGCGTCGAAACCATGCAGAAGATCGAAAGCGCGGTCGCCGGCAAAGCCGACGCCGATTCGCTTGCGCTGCGTCAGCAGATGATCAGGGAAACCGACGAGCGCGGCATCATCGCCACTCCGGCCAACAGCAGCATCAACGAACTGGTGGTCGAAGCCGCCCGGCTGTCGATCCTGAACGACGGCGAATGGGCGAAAATCGAATACGGAACCCATCCCAAGGTTTCGCTCCGCAACAAGTAAAACCCGGCAACCCAAACTCTCAAAGGAGAAACGAAATATGGCTACCTACGACCTCACCCCGGTGCAAATTCCGCCGGTGGAAACCAAGTACCGCAAGATCTGCACCGCACTGCCGGTGCCGGAATCGCTGCCGATCTTCGAAGAGCTGAAAAAGTCCGAGCCCCGCTCGATGTCCGGCCAGCCGCCGATCGTCTGGGATCACGCCGTCGGCGCGAGCGTCTGGGACAAGTGGGGCAACCGCTGGATCGACTGGTCCTCCGGGGTGCTGATCACCAACGCCGGCCACGGCCGTCCGGAAATCCGCGAACGGCTGCGTGAGCTGGTCGATCGCGGCTTGCTCGCGACCTATGTCTTTGTCCATCAGGGCCGCGCGGAGCTGACCCACAAGCTCCGGATGCTGTCGCCCGATCCGGACAACTATCAGGTGTTTTTGCTCAGCACCGGCAGTGAAGCGACCGAAAACTGCATCAAGCTGGCCAAGACCTACGGGCTGGAAAAGCACGGCCCGCACAAGAAGTACTTCGTCTCCTTCCAGTACGCCTTTCACGGCCGGACCATGGGTTCGCAGCTCGCGGGCGGCAACCCGCGCTTGAAGAAGTGGATCGGCGACCTCGATCCCACCTTTGTCCAGGTGCCGTTCCCGGACGGGTTCAAGAATGAAGACACCAGCTTTGACCTCTTCCTCTCGACCTTGAAGGAAAAGAACATCAAGCCCGAAGACATCTGCGGCGTGATGTCCGAGTCGTTCCAGGGCGTCGGCCCCGACTTCATGCCCAAAGAATACGCGCAGAAGCTCGAAAAGTTCTGCCGTCAGTACGACATTGTGCTGATCATGGACGAAGTTCAGGCCGGCTTCGGCCGCAGCGGCAAGATGTTCAGCTTTCAGCACTACGACATCAAGCCGGACTTGATCGCCTGCGGCAAGGGGATCACCTCGTCGCTGCCGCTGTCGGCGGTGATCGGCCGTCGCGACATCATGGAGATCTATCCTCCCGGCTCGATGACCTCGACCCACTCGGCCTCGCCGCTGGCGGTCGCCGCCGCGATCGAGAACCTCAACATCATCGAAAAGGAAAAGCTGGTCGAGCAGTCCGCCAAGCTCGGCGAAATCCTCAATGCGGAACTCGCCAAGATTCAGCAGAAGCACTCCTCGTTCCTCGGCTGCCATCACGGCAAAGGTCTGGTCGCGGGGCTTCAGGTGGTCAAGCCGGGCACCAAGACTCCCGATCCGGAAGTCGCCCAGAAGATCAACGTCGCCTGCTATCAGAAGGGCCTTTTGATGTTCGCCCCGGTCGGGATCGCCGGCGAATGCGTCAAGATCTGCCCGCCGCTCTGCATTTCCGAAGAAATGTTGCGCGAATCGCTTGAAGTCTTCCGTCAGGCCGTCGACGAAGTCGCCGCTTCGCTCTAAGCTGCGAGTTTTTCTGACGGTCACGCCGCACCGCGCCCTCGGTGCGGCGTTTTTTTTGGCAGCAAAAAGCCCCGGACGAAGAAACCCGTCCGGGGCGTTGTTTTTGTATCAAAAAACCTTACTTGAGCTTGACCCGGTAGAGTCCGGAGTTGGAGCCGAAGTAAACGGTGCCGTCGGGAGCGAGGTATTCGGCATGGGTGCCGTGAAGCGCCTTGGCGAACTTCTCGAGGATGATCGGCGATTTGAGTACCGTGGTCACTTTGCCGGAGTCGGCGTCGACGTCGAGCAGCGAATCGCCGGAGAGCACGATCGCCCGGTTGCCGAGCGCCGCCGTGCTGCCGACCGGACGGATGCCGGTGCCGCGCGGGAGGTCGATGATTTTCTCGACCTTGCGTGCCGCCGCATCGATCACCACGACTTTGCGTGAATCCTGGGCGATCGTCCAGAACCGGTTTTTGCCGAGCGGATAAGCCCCGAGGTAAGTCTTTTCGGTCTTGATCGGCTCGATGCTCCAGACCGCCTTTTTGGTCGCGGGGTCGTAGAGGAAGACTTTGGCGGTCTTTTCGCTCGGAATAGCGCTGGTGCCGCCGTTGATGTCGGAGACGCCAAAGAGCAACCCGCCGTCGGCCGGAGCCAGCGCGCGAAGACTCTGCTCTGCAATCACATTGCGTTCAAAGCTGTATTTTTCGGTAGCCGGGTCGAATTCGACGATGCCGCCGCCCAAATGACCCTTGATCGGCATGGTCGGCCCGTAATACTTGCCGCCGGGGCCGGGGACCAGCATGAAAAGCCGTTCCTGCTGCTGGGCGCCGAGCTTGAAGACCAGCTTGGATTCGCCGGTCTTTTTGTCCATCCGGTCAAGGGCCGCGCCGACATAGCTTGAAGTGTAAACCCGGTCGGGGAATTCGAGCGTCCAATAGATCTGGGTGCTGCCGCTGCTGACTTTGCCGTAGTTGGTGAACTCGGGCTTGGCGGCCTTGCCGTCAAACGAGGCCAGCGCGGCGGGGGTGAAACTGCCTACCCAGATGCGACCGTCGAGGCCGCCGCAGACGGAGTAGACCAGCGGGAAAAAGGGTTCGAAGCCGGTTTTCAGCCGCTCGTCTTTTTGGGTCGCGAGATTGCGCACGATCAGCGAACCGTCGTTGTCGATGGCGATGGCGACCCGGTCGGCGTCAAGTTTGACATCGGTCGCAAAGCCCGGCATCCGGTTGTCCGGCTGCGGATCGACCGGCCAGTCGGAGACTTCCTCCAGACGGTCCGGGAAACACTTGAACGTGGCCGAACCGACCTTGGCATAAACCGCGCCGTCGCGGCCGAGGGCAATTCGCGGTTTGTCGGCGCTTTCGAGATACTTGGCCGGCAGAAGCTGCTTTTTGTCGCCGGTGGCGGGGTTGAAACTCCAGATTTCGGGGTGATGGAGTCCGACCGTGAAATAGATGCAGTTGTCCTTGGCCGCGAGCAGGAAAAGGATGTACTTCTGGCGCGGGTCGGGGCTGATTCTCGGGGTGCCGCCGGTTTTGCCGGTTTGGGGATCGAACCAGCCGATCTGGGTTTCCGGATAGCCGCCGAGATAGAGTTTGCCGTCCGGCGCGAAGTCGGCCGAGGTGTCGAGAAAGTAGGTGGCGGCAATCGGCATTTTGTATTCGGAGACCTTGCCGGAGGCGATGTCATACTCGATGACCATGCCCTCCTTGCCGCGCGGCATGACGTAGGCTTTGCCGTCTTTTACCCGGGCGGAGAGCGAAGTCGGATTGTATTTATCAAGATCGATCCAGGTCACCTTGCCGGTGGCGATGTCAATCCCCGCGAGTCCGCGCCGCTCCGGCAACCGGATCGGAGCCCAGGCCGTCACTTTGTCGCCGACACGCGAAACCCCGGCAATCTTGATCTCACCACAGCGCACCGGTTCGCCGAGCGCTTCCAATTGCGGTGCATCCGCCCGCAACAAGGTCGCGGCAACCAGCGCCGCCGCCGTCAAAGTCCATTTCATCATCACTTATTCCTGTGTTTTTTGAGTCGATTTCAAAAGTTCTTCCGGCCGCCCGAAAGGTCTGCTTCGTCGCCTCGCCGGGAGCGATTTCGGGATATCCCGCAAAGGGTTCCCCTCAATCTACCCGGCCATGCGGAAACCCATCCGCTTTCGGATCGATCCGGAATACCTTTTTCAATCGACTTTGCTGATATTACCACTGACCGTGGGGAGCCCAGAAGAGATCTTCGCCGATCGCTTGCAGATTGGGGGTGTTGTATTCCCAGGCCGGGCCCTTGATCGCACTGGTGTGGCCGACGACATGAAGCAGCTGCATCATGCTGTTATGC
>JBFWIO010000234.1:0-5641 GCA_050255955.1 Victivallaceae bacterium | reverse complement strand
CCACATCGCAGGCTACCGCGAACACCCCGCCGTCGAAGTGGTGGCGATCGCCGACATCAACCCAGCGAACCTCCTGCATTATCAAAAGGAATTGACCATTCCGCGCGCCTACACCCCCGCGCACGAGATGCTGGCGGCGGAAAAGCTCGACATCGTCTCGGTGGCGGTTCCCAATATCGACCACAAGGCGCTCACCGTCGCCGCGCTCGAAGCCGGGGCCAACGTGCTCTGCGAAAAGCCGATGGCGCTCAACGCCGCCGAGGCCGAAGAGATGCTGGCGGTGGCAAAAAAGCGCAAGCGCAAGCTCGGCATCAACTTCTCCTACCGCTTTCACCCCCAGTCGCGGGCGATGAAAGCGATGGCCGAGGCGGGCGCCTTGGGCGACATTTACTTCGGCCGGACGATCTGGCACCGCCGTCGCGGGGTGCCGGGGCTGGCGGCAGGCAATTTCAACTCGGGCGGGGCGTCGGGCAACTGGTTTTTTGACAAATCGCGTTCCGGCGGCGGTCCCTTGATCGACCTCGGCGTCCACCGTCTCGACCTTGCGCTGTGGGTGATGGGCTACCCCGAACCGGAGTGGGTGATGGCCAATACGTTCAACCACTTCGGCCCCGGCATCGCCAAGGCCAAGGGTTTTGATTACACGGTCGAGGACCTCGCCTGCGCGATGATCCGCTTCAAAAACGGCGCGATGCTGGAGATCGAAGCCTCGTGGGCGGCGAACGTCCGCGAGAATGAAAACATGTCCACCCAGCTCCTCGGAACCAAAGGCGGCATCCGCCAGTTCAACCTCAACGAAACCTACGAATTCGACGTCGATTACACCTACGAAGCGCACGGCGCCCAGTTCGACACCAAGCTCCACATGCCGGCCCCGCCGTGCAAAAGCGGCTACTACCTCTTCGCCGACGCGGTGATCAAAAAGGAACCTTTCCTGGTCGCCCCGGAAGAGGGCGTAACGGTAATGCGCCTCCTCGATGCCATCTACCGCTCCGCCCGCGAAGGCAAGCCGATCAAGCTCTGACAATCAAAAAAAATCAAAACTGCCGGAGCGGTGCATTCGCCGCCCCGGCATTTTTTCAGTTCTTTTGGTTCGCTCTTTGCCCAAAAGTAAATTTGTCACGGCTTTTTCAAGACCGGCTCCGCCAGCTCCCACGCCATGCCCTGCAAAATGGAATCGAGAATGAGACTCAGCAATAGCACGACAATAAAAGTGATGAACAGTATTTTTATGGTCTTTTTCATTTCTTATATTGCCCGGTTATGGTGAATGTCGGATCGGAATACTGATTTGTAATGGTGAATTCCCCGTTCCCCTTGTATTGAATCGAGTAGTCGGTATATTCATTAAAAACTTTTTCCGAAACAATCGTATTTGAAAAAAGTCCGGCCGCTTTGGAGTGTTTTCTGGCGTTTTTGCTCATCATGACGAAATCACAAAGTTGCAAATGATCACTCTCGTTTGCCTTGACATAAATTTGATATAATGTCGCCGGTGAATCCGCAGCGTGCTTGGATATGTCCCGGAAAGCCATTTTATCCCTCAGGTAGAAGCGCTCCCGAAGATAGTGATATCGGATAAAAGGCAGGGCCGCAACGAAAATAATACTTAGTGTTAAAAAAATAATGATGGTATAGCAAAAAAACAAAACGAGCACTCTTTTTATCGTATTCACCTTTGGTATTCCTCCTCTCGAGTCGTGACAAACAGCTCCCACGCCGAATGATTTCCCCCGTTTTTCATGTTCCGTGCCGCAATCTCATTTTGAAGTTTTCCCGCGCCGCCCGGAGATCACTCCCGCGATGACCAGCGCCGCCGCGACCGCGAAAAAGAGATAGCGTAGCACAATCGCCGTTCCGGAAGAGCGAACCGGGGGATCAAGGAGTTCGGGGATGGGGCCGAGGATATACAAACAGTACAGAAAAGCACAGCCGTAAACCGCAAAGATAAGCGTCACCGCGAGATTGCAGAGAATCAGCAACCGGAAAAGCAAAGGCCGGTACTCCCGGCGATGGCGCAAAATCCAGCAGAATCCCAGCAGCAGCAACACCGGAAACAGCGTCAGCAAGAGATAAGGGCAGTCGCCGGGGAAGAACTCCGGCGGCACCTGGCCGATCATCAGCCACTCGACCACCCCCGGCAGCGCTCTCCAATGCCGGACAAAGTTGAAAAATAAATACCGGCACATCAACTCCACACATGTCCCCAGCAAAAGGGCGTAGATCACGGTAAACCCGACCAGCGATTTGCGAAAAAAGCCAAGCGATTTCATTTCCGCCTCCATTATCATGCGATCCCGCGCCCCCGCTTCTACCATACATCCGAAATGCGATCAGGCAAGCCCCCCCGGCAAACAATTCTCTCAACTCATTCAGACGCGATTTTCGCGGATTTCTTAGTTGGGCCCCTCGGTATATCACGCAACCGGCGTGACGGATACAGAAAAGTCGATTCCGTGGATACTTTATGCGGCCGCGCCGGAAGCCGGAGAGGAGAATCGCGCCAGAGTCATGACATCGGTATGTCGTAATACCTATACCCCAAAGCAACTTGGAGCGACTTTGGCGGAGAAAGGCTGAAAAAGTGGATTTAAGGTGAAAATTGGCAATAAAAATGGTCGGGATAGAGAGATTTGAACTCTCGACCTTTTGACCCCCAGTCAAACTCGCTTACGCTCAAAAATGCCCTTTTTATGCATTTTGCCGTAAAAATGCCGTAATCGGCTCTTGATGTCTGGCAACTTTGGGGTTATAGTAGCAGCATCAACAAGGGGGTAAGCAGTGAGCATCAGAAAGCGCCAGATGAAGGGAGGGGAGACCTCCGAATATCACTACGAATTCATGCAGGACGGCAAGCGGTACTACGGTGTCTGCGAAGGATGCACGACCAAACCCGCCGCCGTTCTCTACGAAAAGAAGATCAGGGAAACCGCCAAGGCGTTGTCGGAACAGAAGAGCGTCGGGGCCCTGGTCGAAAACTTCAAGCGGGAATTAACCGGAGGCGACAAGATCACGCTGCCGGCGGCTTTTGAGCTTTATATGTCAAAGCCTCGCCGAAAACAGCCCGGCTCGCAGCAGCGGCAGATCAATCAAAGTCAATGGAGTGATTTCGTGGCTTTCATGGCAGCCACATATCCGGGTATCGACCATCTGGACCGCGTGACTCGAGCCCATGCAGAGGCTTACATTCGGCAGTTGCGCGAGCATGGGCGCTTCATCCGCAAGATCACCTATCAGCGAGATTACAGCGGGAAAACGATTGCCCACAGCTACGATGCCCAGACCAGGCTTTCCGGACGAACCGTCAATGCGTTCCATAAGACCCTGAAATCTGTTTTTGCCAAATTGCAGGAGGATGCCGGGATTCTTTACAACCCCTTCGATTTTGACATGATGGACAACGCGTCCGAAAGCCGTGACGCCTTTACTCCTGCTGAGCTTAAGCTGATTGGGGATAATCTTGACGAGTTTGTGAAGCCGGTTTTTATCATCGGTATTTGCACCGGACTTTCCGAGGGGGATATTTGTACTTTGCGCTGGGCCGATATTCGCGATGACCGCTGGATTGTCCGGCGTCGCCGCAAAACCGGGGCTGCCTTGGAAATACCCATTCTGCCGCCGCTGGCCCGCTTCCTTGGTGAACAGAGGTTGGTATCATCCGATAATGAGTACATCCTGCCGGAACATGCCGAGATGTATAACCGCAATCCGAGCGGTATTTCCTACCGGGTCAAAAGCTTTCTTGAGCGCTTGGGGATTCAAACCACCCGCACGGTTCGCAATCGCAATCGCGCCAGTAGCGTCAAGGATGTCCACAGCTTACGCCACACCTTCGCCTATATGGCCGGATGCTACCGGATTCCATTACCGGTGGTCCAGTCAATTCTCGGCCACATGAGTCCGGAGATGACCAAACATTATCAAGCCCATGCCGACCGCGAGGCCAAAGAAAAGTATCTCGCTCAGATGCCTGACTTCATTGGAAGAGCTGAACTTACAGTGATTGCCAATCCCGATGAAGAAGAACGCATGCGCCTGATCCAGCAGCTCCAACAGCTTTCAGGTGAAAAGCTCCCGCTTGTTGCCGAGTTTTTCAAAACACTTTGAGCCGTTCGAAAAGAGTCGTAAGGTCAGACCTGATTTTTCAAACTTCACTTTGCCCTTTGTCGCCGGCGGCAGCGGTCTGAAACTCCTTGCACTCCTCAAGCAGCTGACTGATTGCGTACAGCGGCAGGTTCAAAAGCCAGCTTTCCCGGCGGTAGTCGGACATCGAGGTGCGAACTGCGACCTTCGGCCGGTAGGTGTCGGCATAGACCTTCAGGCTCTTCGCCTTCAGATTCTCCTCGGCCTTGACTTCCAGAGGATAAATTGCCATTCCCTGTTGGAAAACAAAATCGATCTCCGCCGTAGCCCGTTCAGCACTCCAGTAATAGGGAGTCAGCGCCAGTTCCGAGCGCAGTTGCTGGGCCACATACTGCTCAGTCAGCGCTCCTTTGTATTCAGAAAAGAGCGCATCGCCTTTCAGCAGCGTTTCAGCGTCAAGATGGCTCATCGCGGCCAAGAGGCCAACATCCAGCAGAAACATTTTGAAGCCTTCATCCGCATAAGCCGGCAGCGGAATAGCCGGCTTCGAGAGCCGGATCACCTGGTCTACCAAGCCGCAGTCCCGAAGCCACTGGATCGCCAGTTCGAAATCCTTGGCTCGCCCGCCCTTGCGCAGCGCTCCATAGACAAAGCGGCGATTCTCTTTGGCAAGCTGAGAGGGAATCGACTGCCAAACCATACGGATTCGGGCCACGGTTTCAACCGGAGCATGTTTGGAAAAGTCTTGTTCATAAGCATCCAGAATCCGTTGTTGAACCTCACGCACCCCGAAAAAGTCCTTCTCATTGAGATAGGTCTGGACCGCTTCGGGCATCCCGCCAATGAAATAGTAGCTTCGCAGCAAGTCCTTCAATTGCTCCTTGAAGGACGTCACCAGATTCCAATCCCGGCTTTGCAGCAGTTCCGACAACTGCGTCTGATCGGTTGCATCCAGAAACTCAGTAAAGCTCATCGGGTAAAGATCGAGGAAGTCGACCTTCCCGACCGGAAAGCTGGTGCCCTGATGCATTGCTACACCCAGCAAGGAGCCTGCCGCCAGGATTGCGTATTCCGGGGCATCTTCGCAGAAGTATTTCAAGCTGGTCAGCGCCCGCGGGGCCTCCTGAACCTCATCAAAGATCAGCAGCGTATCCTCCGGCGAGATCTTTTTCCTGCTGAATATCTCGAGCCCGGCAATCAAACGCGGGATGTCCAGATTACCCTCAAAGAGGCGGGCTATATCCCGGTTGCTGTCGAAGTTGACGTAGACGACACTCTTGAACGCCTGTTGCCCAAACTCCTTCATCAGCCAGGTTTTGCCGACCTGCCGGGCTCCCCGAATAACCATCGGCTTGCGGGCAGGTGAATCTTTCCAAGCCAGCAGCCGTTCCATTGCAAATCGCTTCATGCCTCACCTCGCTTTCTTGATCAAATATAGCCCACTCAATACATATTTTCAAATGAAATATTGTTGTTTGTTGCATTTATTCGAACCAATATCTTCAGTTCCATCATGTGAATCTCTGTTTGCGGGAAAATGTATCGGCTGATTTATGGT
>JBFWIO010000233.1:0-5674 GCA_050255955.1 Victivallaceae bacterium | reverse complement strand
CCATTTGCATCGAGTCCGCCGTCGCCTCCATCCGGCGACGGAAACGAAAACTCATCATAAATAAATATTCTTTTAATATACAGTTTGAGCGATAATGAATCTAGTCAGGCGAGCCGGTTTCAGAATATAATTCGTCGTTTTTTTTGAAGGGGGGAAGAATTCAGCGGGAGAAAATGACGGTTCCGTTTGCCAGGACCGCTTCGTCGACCCGTCCTTCGCCGCGGAGGGAGTTGCAGAGCCAGATTTCGTCGGCTCCGGCGAGGTCGGCGACGGTGAGACAGGTTTCCTCCGCCCGCCACGCCGCAAGCAACTCGGCGCGGCGGATGCCGGGAAGAAGGCCGCATTGGAGCCGGGGCGTCAGGCGGCGGCCGCTGCGCCCTATTATGAGGTTGGAAATCGCCCCCTCGGTCAATTGACCGTGCCTGTTGCAGAAAATCACCTCGTGGAATCCGGCTTCGCGGGCGGCTTGAAAATGACGGTTGTAGAATTCGCGGTGCGTGGTCTTGTGATAGAGAAAGATATCGTCGGGGTCGGTATGGCAGTTTGACACCAGCACTCTGAGCCGGGTCGTCCGCCAGTCGGGCTGCCGGGGCGGAGTCGCCTCAACCCGGACTGAGCCGTCAAATGCGAGGGTGAATTTGACGCAGGCGCCATCCCGGTATTCCGGATCGGCGGCGAGGCCGGGCGTCAGTTCCGCCAGCGCTGTTTCGACCGCGCCGGGACCAAAGGGACGGCAGAAATAACGCTGGCTCGCCTCCGCGCGGCGGAGATGGGCGGCAAGTGAGGCGAAACCCTCATCCGGCGTCCAGCGCATTGTCTCAAAAACCTCAAAATCGGAGTGGTTCACTGTCGCGTATCGTGTTTTCAGCAAAGCCTCCTGCCACTCTGCTTCGGCTTGCGAATCGAATGTAATGCCGCCGCCGGCGCCGCTTTCGAGATGCTCCGCGCATGCCACCAGGGTGCGGATCGCCACATTGAAGCGAAGTTTGCGGTCGGGCAGCACACAGCCGATGGCTCCGGTATAGAGTCGCCGCGGGCTCAATTCGGCGGCGGCGATGAGCTCCATCGCACGAATTTTCGGCGCGCCGGTGATCGAGGCGGGCGGGAAGGTCGCGGCGAATAGCTCAAAGAGCGTCTTGGGCCCGTCAAGCTCGCCATGGACGGTGCTGATCATCTGGTGGAGGGTCGGGTAGGTATCGACCCGGAACAACGGATCGACCCTGATCGAGCCGGGGCGGCAGATCCGGCCGAGGTCGTTGCGTACCATGTCGGTGATCATCAGGTTTTCGGCCAGGTTCTTGGGATCGGCCGCGAGCTCCGCCGCCGCGCGGCGGTCGGCCCCGGGGAGGGGGGCGCGCTTCGCGGTTCCCTTCATTGGCGACGAATGGATTTCGCATCCGTCGCAGCTTTCGAGGAAAAGCTCCGGCGAACAAGACAGCGCCCGGAATTCGGGGAGCAAATAGAGATACGCGGCATACGGCGCCGGATGGCGGGTGACCAGATTGAGGAAGAGCCGTGACCAGTCCGCCGCCGCTTCGGCGCGCACGCGGAAGGTCAAATTGGTCTGATAGATGTCGCCCGCGATGATGTGTTCCTTGATCGCGGCGAATTGCCGGTCGTATTCGCATCGGTCAAGTTCGGGCCGGAGCAGCGCGGCGAGCGCGGTGTCGCTCCGCCGGGGGAGGGTGATCCGCTCCGGCGCTTGGCGATAGACGCCGAACGCCGCCGGAACGAAAGCGCCGTCCGGACGCACCGCGCAGGCGGCGTCAAAAGCGGGCGCGGCTTCGTAGGCGACGAAGCCCGCAAGATACCGGCCGCGATTGAGCGCCTCTTCCGCCTCGGCGAAAACACTCTTCACCTCATCCGGGGTGCGACCGGCCAGCACCGTTTCGGGATCGCTGAAAAGGCCGAAGCTGCCGGGTTCTTGTTCCCCCGGCAGCGTCGTCAGCACGGTTCCCGGCCGATTCATCAAAGTGAGCAAATCTTGTTCGTCCATAGTAAGAATATAACCCCTGACGGGAGCTTTTGCCAGTTCCGCGACCTTGCAATCGACGGCAAGTGCAATATAGTAGGCACAGGAGGGCGTGATATGACAAAAACCGAATACACGATCCGGACGATGCGCCGGGAGGAACTTGCGATCGCGCTCGAATGGGCGAAATTGGAAAGCTGGAATCCGGGACGCGAGGACGCGGAGGCTTTTTTCGCCGCCGATCCCGGCGGTTTCCTGATCGGTGAACTCGACGGCAAGCCGGTCGCCACCGTTTCGGCGGTGCGCTACGGCGACGACTTCGGCTTCATCGGGCTCTATATCGTCAAGCCGGAGTATCGCGGCCGGGGCTATGGACTCGCCATCTGGGAAGCCGCCTGCCGCCGCTTGACCGGCGTGGTCGCCGGGCTCGACGGAGTTTTGGCGCAGCAGGCGAACTACCGCCGCTCGGGCTTCGAATTTGCCTACCGCCACATCCGTTTCCGGGGGCGGACCGAGGCGGGGACTTTCAACGGCAAAGCCCGGACTCTGGTGTTGAATGATTTCGAACAGCTTGCCGAACTTGACCGGCAATATTTCGGGACCGACCGCGCCGCTTTCCTCCGCGCTTTCGCCTTTGCCCCGGAGAGCCGGGCGGTCGGCATTTGGGGCGCCGGTGAACTCACCGGTTTCGGCGTGATCCGCCGTTGCGTCGAGGGCTGGAAAATCGGCCCGGTCTTCGCCCCCGATCAAGCCGGGGCGGCGGAAATCGTGACCACCTTGCTCCACACCGGCAGCGTCGAAAACTTCTACTGGGACGTCCCCGAGCCCAACGCCGTGGCAATGGAACTCGCCCGCCAATACTTCCGCGCGAGTTCGACCTTTGAAACCGCCCGGATGTACCGCGGCAACCACTGGCAACTCCCGCTCGACCGGATATGGGGCACCACCACCCTTGAACTCGGATAAAAACATTTTGATTTTTATCGAAATGTTTCTTGCTTTTTGCATTCCTCTGTATTATACTATATTTAGATGATCATCTAAATGAGGAGTTCTGAAATGGGATTTCAGGAAACGTTCCGGGCGCTCGGAGACGCGACGAGGCGGCGGATGCTGGAACTGCTGAAGGGCGGACGCCGTTCGGCAGGGGAGCTTGCCGCTGAATTCAAACTCTCCAATGCGACCATTTCGCACCACCTCGCGATCCTCCGCGAAGCCGGACTGGTGAGCGAGGAGCGGCAGGGGAAATTTATTTACTACGAACTCCGGGCCAGCGTACTGGAGGAAGCGATGGGATGGCTGATCACCCTCAAGGAGGAAAAAAATGAATCTTTACGAAAAAATCATCGCCGTGCTGATTCTCGTGCCGGCGGCGGTGCTGCCGCTCATGCTGACGATGCTGCCGGCGCGGATTCCGATCCACTGGAATCTTGCCGGACAAGCTGACGGCTGGGGAAGTCCGTTCGATTTTTGGATATTTTTTCAGGCATCAACACTTATCCTCGGGTTGGTGTATCTTTTTCAGCGATGGCAGTTCCGCACGAAACCGCAGTGGCGCTTGTCCGCCGGCAAGGTGTTTGTGATAATTCTGGCATTTTTTGACCTGATTATGGCTGAAGCGCTTGCTCTTGCGTGGTATTCGACCCGTTTCGGCGCGCCCGGCGATAAAATCATCACCGCGATTTTTATGTTGTCCAATCTGGCTTTTCTGGTATTGATGTATTGGAAAACCCCGACGATGTTCCCCGGTGAATCCGGCAACTCGGTGATCACCCGGCGAATCCTGTTGGCCGTTATCATTTTCATCGGCGGGCTCGGCATTTTTGCGGTCGCCGGAACGCCCCAAGCCGTACGCAATCCGAACTGGACCTTTCTCGGCATGGGGCTTTTGTTCATCGTCATCGGCAATTTGATGCCCAAGCTCAAAACCAATCCCTGGGCCGGAATCCGGATCAAATGGACGATGGCCGATCCGGAAATATGGTACAAAACCCACCGTTGGAGTGGTCGGCTGTGGATGATCGGCGGTGCGCTCCTGACCGTGGCTTCGCTCGGACTTCCGGCGCGAATGATGAGGCCAGTCTTTTTCGCGACGATCCTGATTCTGTCGAGTCTTCCGGTGCTCTACGCCTGGCGGCTCGCCCGGCGAAAGAAAGCGGCAGCGGAGTCGTGATTATGGGGCGAAGGTCACTTCGAGCAAGCGCACTTCGCCCTGGAGAAAGCCGGTGTCGCGGTAGTAGGTGACCAGCTCGATCCGGCCGCCATCGCGGGCGAATTCGCCGTGGCCGAGCCCGGAATAGGCGCCGCAGGCGCCGGTGTTGGGAAGGCAGTCGGCGAGCTTGACCGGCTCCGACCACGGCCCTTCCGGCCGGTCGGCGGTGCGGTAGACCAGCTGGTTGGCCAATGGCACGGTGTAGATGGCAAGATACTTTCCGAGATACCGATTAAAGTGGACGCTCAGCATCGGCGCGCCGTCGAAGAGTTTGACCGCCTTGGCGGCGTCCCGGCTCCACTTGCCGCATCCCGCGTAGAATTCCCATTTGGCGCGGTCGAGGGCGTCGGCGAATTTGACCCGGCCGAGCTGGATCGGCTTGTTGGGAAAGCGGTTGTCGCAACCGTAGAGATACAAGTACCCGTCAAGCGCCAGTCCGGCGTCGCCAAGCTCAATGCCGCCGGGCGGGAACAACATCGGGATGCGTTCCGGTTTCAGGGCGGGATCCCGCCATACCGCGACCGAGCGGCCGATGCCCTTGAAATCCCACTCGTTGGCGCTGCCGCACTTCATCAGCGAGAAAAAGACCAGCGCATACGAATCGTCCGGCGCGGCGACGAGCGGGCCCGGCCAGATCGCGTAGCGCGAACGCTGTTTCTCCGGCACCCGGTCGTTGAAGTGAAGCTGATTGTAGGCCGCCTCCTCGGGGAGGAACGGGAAAAACTCGGTCGGCACCGGCTCGCCGGCGGCGTACTCCGCGCCGTGAACCCGGCTCAAGTCGGACTTGGGATCGATCCCGAAGCCGCTGTTGCTGAGCCAGCAGAAGCCGTTGGCGGCCGGGCGCGAGGTGATGGTGTCGCCGAAGAACCAGTACGATTTCCCCCGCCACAACCCGCTGTAACCGCCGTCGCGGCTGCGTATCAAGGGGTCACTTTTGATCGGACCGAGGTCACGGACGGTGAAACCCGGTTTTTCCGGGGCGGAGGCGCAACCGGCGGCGAGAATCATTGCCGCGAGGGGGGCCAAAAGGATTATCACCGGGAGATTTCTCATTTCAGCGCATCCGCGCGGCGGCGTTGTTTTTCTCTTCGTCCGCCATCTGGGCGCGGATGGTCGGGAAGTTGAATTCATTCATCAACTGATCGATATCAAGCGTGCCGGGATCAGCCGAGAACCGGACTCTCGCTTCGGGGCGGAAGGTCTCAATGGTCAACTTGTCGCCGTATTTCGCGCGGATTTTCTGCACCAGATCCATGCGGGTCAGCGAACGCACCGCGCTGTTGAGGTTGATGGTCCGGGTCATCACCGGCGAAAACATGTCCGCGGTCGCGGTGGTGCGGCCGATGTCGTCTACCATATACCTCTCGAATCCCTGCGCGTGGCTTGAAACCGCATGCATGCCGAGTTCAAAGCAGCGCTGGTTGAGAATCCTGCCCGCCGGAATGTAGGTGCTGAACAATATCAACTTGACGTTTTCCCGGGCATAGTGT
>JBFWIO010000232.1:0-5676 GCA_050255955.1 Victivallaceae bacterium | reverse complement strand
TCAGCGCCGGGAGCGCGTCGCAGCCGTAAACCGGTTCATAGTGGTAGCGGAGCACGCCGTGGGGGGCCCAGAGCGCGGCAAAGAGATCGCGGCGGACGAAGTGGGCCGGGAATTGCTCCATGCAGACGACCACCTCGCGCACCTCTTTTTTGCGGAAATAATCGACCGCCAGCTCGGCGATCCGCCACGGGTCGATGGTGATCGGCGACACCCGGCCGTCGTAGTCGCGGTGGATTTCGAGACCCACCGCCGGAAGCGTTTTGGGGAGGGTCAGGATGCGGTCGTCGAAACAGCCGAGCATCAGCAGGAAATCGCAGTCGGCGCAGGCCGCCTCGACTTTGTTGAGAAAGGTCGGGCCGTGGACGAAGTGGATGGTCAGCGTCATCCCCGCTTTGTCGGCGACTTCCTGGACGCCGCGCAGGGCGTGGGCGCAGTAGCTCACCTCGGTGCGGGCGGATTCGATGATCACCGCCACCCGGGCGAGTTCGCTGCGTTTGGCCTTGACCGCGCTGGAGCGGACGTAGACTCCGGAGCCGCGCTTGCCCTCGACCAGACCGCGCTCCTCAAGCTGGGCGATCGCCCGCTGGACGGTGCCCATCGACAGCGAAAACTGACGGCATAATTCGCGCAACGGCGGCAGCCGCCCGCCGGGCTTGAGGTGCCCGGCGGCAATCGCGGCTTCGAGATAGTCGATCAGTTTCTGGTACATGGTTACTTTCGCTGTTTGAGCGCCGCGATTGCTTCGCCGGCCCCCTCGGGAGCGCGAAAGACGCTGGTGCCGGCGACCAGGGTATCCGCCCCGGCGGCGATGGCCAGCGGCGCGGTTTTGCGATCCACGCCGCCATCGACTTCGAGCCGGACGGCGAGGCCGCGGCGGTCGATTTCGGCGCGTAGAATACGGACTTTGTCCATCATTTCGACCATGAAGCTCTGGCCGCCGAAGCCGGGTTCGACGGTCATGACGAGGATCATATCGATTTGGTCAAGATAGGGAAACAGCGCCGCCGCCGGGGTGGCCGGTTTGACTGAAATTCCCACCGTGCAACCGGCTTGGCGGATCGCTTTGACCGCGTCCTCCGGCGCATCTTTGCTCTCAAGGTGAAAGGTCAAATGATCCGCCCCCGCCTTGGCAAAGGGCGCGGCGTAAAAGGCCGGGCGCTCGATCATCAGATGAGTGTCGAAAAGAATTTCCCGCCCCTTGCGCAGCGCGGCAATCACCGGCACCCCGAAGGAGATGTTGGGCACCAGCGCTCCATCCATCACGTCAAGATGGAGAATGTCCGCTCCGGCGGCGATCACCCGGTCGACGTCTTCACCGAGTTTGGCGAAATCGGCGGCCAGAATCGACGGCGAAACCAGAATGTCGGTCTTGGCGAATTTTCGTAAATCACGCATTTTATACCTCTTCAAATAGTTTGGCGACCAGCGCCGGGAGCGCGAATTCGGTGCGGAGAATCCGGGGGCCGAAACTGATCCGGTTCGCCCCCAGACTTTGCAGCAAACCGGCCTCGTAGGCGGTGAATCCGCCCTCGGGGCCGACAAGCAGCGTGGTTTTTTCCCGCCCCGGCGCGGGACACGGTGCGGCTCCCTCGCCGGGATGGGCGAGGAGCAGGCGCGACCCCCGGGCGATCGCCGGGAGCTCGTCCTCGGCGAAAATCTTGAATCTCCGGTGAAAATGAATCACCGGCGTCACCGTATCGACCGATTGTTCCAGCGCGAGGACGACTTCCTCGCCGAGCCGGGGTTCGGTGATGAACGGGGTGTTCCAGTAACTCTTGTCCACTTTCCACGAGGCAAAAAAGTGCAACTCCTTGACCCCCATCGAGACGGCGGCGTGGAGCACCTTGCGGAAACTCTTCGGCCGCGGCAGCGCCGCCGCGAGGATCAAGGGCAGCGGCGCGGGCGGCTCCGACTCCGGCGTAAATTTGATCCGCACCCGGCGCGAAGCCTCGTCGAACGCCAGCACCTCCCCCCGGCCGATCGCCCCCTCCCGCACTCCGGCGCGGAAACTTCCGGTGCGTTGGTCAAGCTTCAGCACTTCGCTCAGGTGGACGAAGCGGCGTTCATCGAGCACCGCCTCGCCGGCGGCCACAAAGTCGGCCGGATCGATCAGCACCAGATTCATCGCCGGCGCTCAGCGGGCCTGATAGACCCACAGTCCGCGCGCATCGTCGAAACAGCGCTTGAACCGGGGGTCGTTGGCCGCAAGCTTATCCAGCCACGACCCGATTTCGACGGCGTCGGCGCTCATCCCGAGCTCGGCGGCGATTTCGGCTGCGGTACCGGTGACGGTGCCCGCTTTTTCGATCGCTTTGAGCAATTTTTCGCGCACCGCGAGCACACCCTTGGCCGCCAGCTTGTAGGCCTGAACCCCCGGCTGGTGAAAGGCGTTGATGTGGATGAATTCGGCGTAAACCGCCACCGCGCGTTCGTAGAGCGCAATCAGCATCCCGAGTTCGGCCTCGGTGAGTTCGGCGATCTGGATGGTGATCACCTGGCGGCCTTTGGCACGCAGCGCCGCGCTCAAACCGGCTTCAAAGCCGTGGAGGTAGTCGCCCATGGTGATGCCGTCGGCAATCTCGTAACGGGCGGCGTCCTTGAGGACTTCGATAAAGGTCACAAAGAAGTCGTCGCGGCCGTCGTTAAGCTGCTGGATAAAAGCGTGGGCGTCGGTGCCGCCCTTGTTGCCGAAGACGTTGAGGCCCTGATGAACCTTGTTGCCGTCGAGGTCGAGCTCCTTGCCGAGGCTCTCCATCACCAGCTGCTGCATGTAGCGCGAGAGGAGGATCAGGCGGTCGGCGTAGGGGACGATTACCATGTTGCGGTCGCCTTTGCCGTTGCCCGCGATATACCACATCGCGGCGAGCATCATCGCCGGATTGCGGAGCGGGTCCGCGGTCCGGGTCCACTGGTCCATCGTGATCGCGCCGCTGAGGAACGCGCGGAAGTCAACCCCGGTCAGCGCCGCCGGCAGATGGCCGACAATGCTGGTCTCGCTGGTGCGTCCCCCGATCGACTCGGCCATTTCAAAGACCCGCAGCCACTTTTCGCCCCGCGCCTTGTTGTCAAGTTCGCTTCCGGCCATGGTGATGGCGGCGGCGTGGCGGGTGAAGTCGAGCGATTTGGCGGCGTAGAACTTCTCGATCGCGATCAGGTTGTTTTTGGTCTCCTGGGTGCCGCCCGATTTGGAAATGGTCAAGTGGAGCGTCCGCTCCGGGTCCATTACCGCCAGAAGATCGGTCAGTCCGGCCGCGTCGGTGTTGTCGAGAAAGTAGATTTTGAGGTAGTTGTCGCGGTTTTTGGCGCCGAGTTCGTTCCAGTAGGGGCCGTTGACCGCGAATTGCATCAGCTGCGGGCCGAGGGCGGAGCCGCCGATGCCGTTGACCACCACCGCCTCGAAACGCTTGCCGGTAGAGCCGGCCACCGCGCCGCTGCGGACGTCTTCGGCGAAAGCCTCGACGCTCTCAAACAGGTGGCTCTCAAGGTAGCCCGCGCGGTCGGTGAAATGGGTCACCTGGCGTTTCTCGTCGGGGTTCTTGATTTCGCCGCTCTCAATCGCTTTGATCCCGGCGGCGGCGGCGGCGAACTTCGGCTTGAGCTTTTCCAGATCGGCGGCGGCAAAGGCCATTCCGGCGAAGTTGATCGAGAAGCGCGAAGCGCCGTCGGTGAGCGTGTACAATTCGTTGCGTTTGAGCCAGTCGGACATATTGAGATCCCTTTTTGTTATTTGCGGTCGGACAGTACGAAATCGACCATATCGGAGAAGGTTTTCGCTTCAAAAATCGCTTTTTCGCCGCGCGGGTCGCCGTAGCCCCAGAGCGCGCGCACCGCCGCGATATTCGCCCGGCGGGCGCACTCGAGGTCGGTATAGTGGTCGCCGACCATCAGCGTCGCGGCGGGGTCGGCGCGGAACAGCTTCATTAATTCAAGACACCCGCCCGGCTCCGGCTTGAGCGCGCGGTCCGGCCGCGCGCCGAAAATCGCGTCGAGCCGCTCGGCGACGTGGAGTTTGACCATCAGCGGCAGCGCCGCCGCCTCCGGCTTGTTGGTCAAGAGCGCCAGTTTGGCCCCGTTTTGCCGCAGTTTCTCCAGCCCCTCAAGGACGCCGGGATAGACCGTCGTCTCGTCATCGAGGTGCTCACGGTAAAAGGCGCTCATCCGCTTCACCGCCTCGTCAAGCGCGACCTTTTCGCCCGCAATCGAACGCTTGACCAGCTCGGTGACGCCGTTGCCGACGTAGCTTACCACGGTGTCGGTCGAAATCGGGGCGAGGCCGAAGCTTTCGCGCATCCGGTTGACCGCCGCCGCAAGGTCGAGCCGCGAGTCGATCAGCGTGCCGTCAAGGTCGAAAAAGATGTATTTGTACCTCATAAAAACGGAACTTTCGTAATCACCGGCAGCCGGGCAAAGGAATCGATTTCAAGCCCGGCGAAGTCGCCGCGTTGGAAACTGTGGAACGCGCACCCCGCCACCATCGCGGCGTTGTCGGTGCAATACTTGCGCTGGGCGAGATGAAGTTTGACCCCGGCCGGAGTCAGCTTCTCAAAGCGTTCGCGCAATACCGAGTTGCAGGCCACGCCGCCCGAGACGACGATGCCGCGGACGTTGAAATCGCGCGCCGCCGCAAGCGTCTTGCGCACCAGAACATCAACCACCGCCTCCTGGAAACTCGCCGCGGTGTCGGCCAGCAGGGCGGCCGGAAAGGCTCCCTCGCCGCTCTCGCGCCGGACATGGTACAACAGCGAAGTCTTGATCCCGCTGAAACTGAAATTGTAGAGATTCCCGGGCGCGAGCGGCTTCCCTGCCGCCCCGGTCAGGGGTCGCGGGAAGTCGAACCGGGCCGGATCGCCGCCCTCGGCGGTCTTCTGCATCACCGGGCCGCCGGGGTAGCCGAGGCCGAGCAGTTTGGCCGCCTTGTCAAGCGCTTCGCCCGCCGCGTCGTCGATGGTGCACCCGAGCTGGCGCGCCTCGCCGTCGGCACCGATCAGCAAAAGCGAAGTATGCCCCCCCGACACCACCAGCGCCAGCAACGGATAACTCGCCTGATCCTCCAGCACCCCGTGCCCGAAGTCGAGAAAGGCGGCGTAAATGTGGGCGATGAAGTGATTGACCGCGATCAACGGCTTGTGCGACGCCGACGCGAGGCCCTTGGCGAAATTGAGACCGACCAGCAAGGCCGGGACCAGTCCCGGCCCCTGGGTGACCGCGATCGCGTCAATGTCGGCAAGCGTGACCTCCGCTTTGGCCAGTGCTTCGTCGAGCACCGGTTTGAGCGCGGTCAGGTGTTCGCGCGCGGCAAGCTCCGGCACCACCCCGCCGTGGGCGGCGTGTTTGGCGATCTGCGAGGCGACCGCGTTGGACAACACCCCGTAGCCGTCGCGCACCACCGCCGCGGCGGTTTCGTCGCAGCTGCTTTCGATACCGAGAATCAGCGCCATTTTGACTTACGCCGGCTCCACCACGGTCAGGGCGACGCCGTCGCGAAGATGCGCGGCGGCTTTGCCAAAGGCGACCATGTGCGGGGTTTTTAGATGCGCTTTGAGGTGTTCCAGACTGGCCCAGGACTCCACCACGGTCATTTTGTTCTCATCCGGGCCCTGTTCAAAGCCGGTGTTGACGTCGAGACAGGGCTCGTAGCGGATGCAACCGTCCTCGGCGAGCACCGCCGGGACGTTG
>JBFWIO010000231.1:0-5688 GCA_050255955.1 Victivallaceae bacterium | reverse complement strand
CCGGCAGGGACGGATTACGGTACCGCCGGCTTTTCGCGAATACGCCGCGCTTGAGCCGGGCACCGAGATTCATGTGATCGGGGTCGAAATAGGCATCGAATTGTGGAATACCGGGCGTTACCGGGCAGAGATGGAGGAGATTCAGTCGCACTATCTCGCCCGCGGCGCCAATGAAATGTCAGCCGAATTGATCCGGCCGCTGGAAGAATAAAAATTGCCGGGGGAGTATGCAATGAACAAAATCGATCTGTCACGATGGATCCGGCCGGGACTGTGCCTGTTGCTGGCGGTGACGGCTTTGTTGCTCGCCGGTTCGATCCATCCCGAAAAAAGGATGGATCGGCGTGATGATCCGTCTTTTGAGGCCGCCGGCGCGGCGGTGCGGGCGATGGCTCCCGAAATACCCTACGCCCATCGCGCCGAATGGGAAAAGCTTGCCGGACGTAAGCCGCTTCTGCTGTTCCGCTGCGGCCGCGACTGAGCCGGTTTCGGGCGGCAGTCCGCAATGATGGTTTTTTTAATCTTTCCGCTTGAATTTCCAGTCTTGCGGCGTTATACTTTAGCAAGTTTTATTCAATCGTTCGACAACTGCGGAGTCGCCGCCGGCATAACCGGGGTTTTTTCGTGTTTGTCTGCAACCAGCGGGATGCCATACTATGCAGCTTGACGTTCAATGGTTCATTTATGCTCTGGTGAGCAATGAAATCCTCTCGGTCAATGAAGCGGTCGCGCTTCACAACTCCCTCGGCAACGAGGTCGATCTCGGCAGCTATGCCCAGGCCATTGTTGAACGCCTGTCCCACGGCGTTCCCGAAAACGAACTCGACCAGCTGGTCGAGCAGATCCAGTCCATCGTCGAATATGCGATCAGTCAGGAAGAGACCAAGGAAGTGCCGGATATTTTCGCCAACGGCATTCCCGACGTGCCTCCGTTGAGCGGCGGCGGAGCGGAAGCTCATCTGGAGTCGCTGATCGGCGATGTTTCCGGCATTGTCGGAGCCACCACGCTCGAAGAACTGCCGCCGCTTGACAACGTACTCGAACTCGATGACGCCGGCGTCGCCCGCCTGATGATCGAGCTTCTGACCGGACTGCGTTCGCTCGGCGCGAGCGATTTGCACATTTCGGCCAACTCGCCGCCCTTTATCCGCCGCAGCCTCAAACTGGAGCGCCTCGGCAGCCGGGTGGTCACCGCCGAGGAGTCGGCCCGGCTGAATATGGTGATGCTCGATCCCGAACGCAAGCGCAAATTCGAGGAACAGCTGGATTTGAGCTTCGCACTGGAAGTCGGCCCCAAACGTTTCCGTATCGCGCTGATGATGCAGAAAGACGGTATCGCCGGCAGCTACCGTCTGGTGCCGAATCATATCCGTTCGCTTGAAGAGCTCGGCTATCTGCCCAAGGACGTCGCCACCATCAAGCGCTTCCTCGACCACCACAACGGTCTGGTGCTGGTCACCGGCCCGATCGGCAGCGGCAAAACCTCGACCCTCGCCGCGATGGCCGACGTGGTCAACGAAAAACGCCAGGACCACATCATCACCGTCGAAGACCCGATCGAAATTCTCCAGTTCTCCAAGAACTGCCAGGTCACCCAGCGTGAGGTCGGGCGTCATACCAACAGCTACCGCAGCGCGCTCAAGGCCGCCCTCCGCGAAGACCCCGACGTGATCATCATCGGGGAAATGCACGACCTTGAAACCATCGAAAACGCGATCACCGCCTCCGAAACCGGACACTTGGTGATCGGGACGCTCCATACCAGCGACGCCGCCAACACCCTCAACCGCATGCTCGACGTTTTCCCGCCGATGCAGCAGCCGCAGATCCGGGCGATGACCTCGGGCAGCTTGCGCGGGATCATCTGTCAGCGGCTGATTCCGGACATCAACGGCAACCTCACCGTCGCTTATGAAATTCTGGTCAACTCGACCGCGGTCGGCAACATCATCAGCGAAGGCAAAACCCACCAGCTCAAGGCGACCATTCAGATCGGCCAGAAGCTCGGGATGTGCACGCTCGACCAGTGTTTGCTGGAGAAGTACAGCCAGAATCACATCTCCTACGAGGTTGCGCTGGACTATATGAAGGACGCGGCGACAATCACCCAGCTCAAGCAGTTGTATGCGACGCGCCAGGCGCAGGGCCTCGCCGCCGGGAAAAAGTAATTGATCCATTGGGAAATAATACATCATGGCAGAAGAACCGATCATCAACTCTTACTTGCGTGAAATGCTGAGCCTCGGCGGCTCCGACTTGCACCTCTCCGTCAACTTTCCGGCCAAATACCGGGTCAGCGGCAATATGCGGCCCGCCGACGACCGGATCATCACCCCGGAATTCATGGAGCAGATGCTCAAGGAGATCTGTTTTCCGGTCACCCGCTGGGACAAGTACCTCCAGAACCACGACCTCGACTTCGCCCACGAAATTCCCGGTCTGGCCCGTTTCCGCTGTAACTACATGTACAACTATCACGGCATGGGCGCGGTGCTCCGCCAGATCCCGAGCAAAATCCTGACCCTCGAAGACCTCAAGCTCCCGGCCGTGCTGCGGACCATCTGCCATTTCAAAAGCGGTCTGGTACTGGTCACCGGACCGACCGGTTCCGGTAAATCGACCACGCTGGCGGCGATGATCGACTACATCAACGACAACTTCAAAAAACATATCATCACCATCGAAGACCCGATCGAATTCGTGCACCAGAATAAAAATTGCACCATTGTTCACCGTGAAGTCGGGATTCACAGCGAATCCTTCCCGCGCGCGCTCCGCGGCGCGATGCGCTCCGACCCGGATATCGTGCTGATCGGGGAAATGCGCGAACTCGAGACGATCCGTCTCGGGTTGACTTGCGCCGCCATGGGGATGCTGGTTTTTGCCACCTTGCACACCAACAACGCGCCGAAGACGATCGACCGTATCATCGACGCCTTTCCGGCCAACGAACAGGCCCAGATCCGGACCATGCTCGCCGAGTGTCTCCAGGGCATCGTATCCCAGCTCCTCTGCCGCAAAAAGGGCGGCGGCCGCGTCGCGGTGCACGAAGTCCTGTTGAGTTCGGACGGCCTGCCCAACACCATTCGCGAAGGCCAGATCGCCAACATCCGTACCATCATCGAAGCCAACAAAGGGCGCGGCATGTGCTCAATGGACGGTTCCGTGCAGACCTTGCTCGACGCCGATATCATCAGCGCCGAGGAAGCGTATATGAAAGCCAACGACAAGAAGCGGTTCCAGGCGCTGATGGAAGATGAAATGCGGGCCAGAGGGGAAACCGTTTTCCATTGATGAAGATTGCCGGAGCGACGGCGGAGCGGAGAAATGCGGTATTTGGTAGAACTATGGAACCGGATCTGCGGGTGTCATCGTTCGGATGATGCGACGGCGGATGGTACGATTGTGAATTTTTTTGTGCCTCGCGCGACGCGAGGATTTTTTCTCAGGCTGAGTACCGTCGTGGTGCTGTCGCTTCTGGTTTTTGGCGTTGCGTTGCTGCCCTGCTTCATCAGCGGGGCCAGTATGGAGCCGACGGTCAAGAGCATCGGCTTGTCGTTTTGCTGGCGCGGCAAATACCTCTTCAATGCGCCGCGGCGGGGCGACATTGTCATCATCAAGTATGACAACAAGGTTTTCTTCCTCAAGCGGATTGTCGCGCTGCCCGGCGAAACGGTCGAATTCCGGCGCGGCAACCTCTATGTCAACGGCAAGCGTCTCGACGAGCCCTACGTGATTTTTCCCAGCAGCTGGGAAATGGAGCCGCGCAAGGTTGAGGAAGGCAATTATTACGTGGTCGGCGACAATCGCAGCATGCCGATCGAGGAACATAAATTCGGTCAGGTGGCCGCCCATCGGATCATAGGAGCGCCGGTATGGTGATGTTGAAGTGGTTGAAAAGGCGTTGGCCGTTGATGGCGGCGCTGGTCGTTGGACTCGGTGTGTGGTGTTATTTGCAAACCCGCACCAGCCCCGAGGCACAGGTCAAAAAGGTCCTCCGCGAGCTTTGCGAGAGCGGTACCAAAGCCGACGGCGACGGCGCCACTTCGGGAATCGTCAAATGCCGCGGCGCGATGAATCTTTTTGCCCCTCAAACCGAGCTTCGTTTCGGCAACGATTTTTTTAGCGGGAACACCAATCCGGAGGAGATCGCGGCCAATTTGAACCGCTTCCGGATGCTCTTCAGCCAGGTCACGATCGGCATGAAGGACGTCAAAATCAAGTTTAAATCGCCGGAAGAGGCGACGGTGGACTTCATTGGAACTTTGCGCGGCACGCTCAAGAGCGGCAGCCGGGTGGATGAATTGCGCGAGCTCATCTGCACCCTCAAAAAGCAGGATGGCAAATGGCGGATCTCCGCGTTGCGGGTTCGGGAAATACTTGAACGCTGAGCCCGGCGGCTCGCGGATTTCAGAGCGCGCCCTGGCGCAGCGACTCCAGTTTGGTTTCGCACTCGATTCTGAGAATCTGGTCGAGCAATGGATCAAACGCTCCCTCCATCAACGCCGGCAGACTGTGGATGGTCAGAGCGAAGCGGTGGTCGGTTACCCGGCTCTGGGGGAAGTTGTAGGTACGGATGCGTTCGCTGCGGTCACCGGTGCCGACCTGGGAACGTTTGTCGGCGGCGAGTTTGGACTGCTCTTCGCGGCGCTTGATTTCGAGCAGTCTCGCGTAGAGAATGCGCAAAGCGATTTCTTTGTTGCGGTGCTGCGACTTTTCCTGCTGGCTGGCGACCGCGATGCCGGTTGGAATATGGGTGACCCGCACCGCCGAGTCGGTGGTGTTGACGCACTGTCCGCCGGGCCCGCTGGAGCGAAAAACATCGAACCGCAAATCCTCCTGACGGATGTCGATTTCCACTTCCTGCGCCTCCGGCATCACCGAAACGGTGATTGTCGAGGTGTGAATCCGGCCCCCGGCCTCGGTCTCCGGCACCCGCTGGACGCGGTGGACGCCGCTTTCGTACTTCATTCGGGAATAGACTTCGTCGCCGGATAGCGAGAAGGAGACATTTTTGAGTCCGCCGAGGTCGCTCGGGGTTTGCTCAAGCACTTCGAGTTTCCAGCCTCGCGATTCGGCGTAGCGGAAATAGGCGCGGCAGAGTTCGCCGGCGAAAAGTGCCGCCTCGTCGCCGCCCGCGGCGGGCTTGATTTCGACGATGATGTTGCGCTCGTCATTGGGGTCGGGGGGAAGCAGCGAAATCTGAAGCTTCATCTCCAGGTCGGCGGATTTTTCCCGCAGTGCGGCAAGGTCGCTTTCGGCAAGTTCCCGAAGTTCGGCGTCTTCCTCGCCGGCGAGGAGTTCGGAGGTCTCGTCGATATCGCGGAGTGCTTTGACCCAGGCGCGGCAATTTTCGAAAAGGAGTTCGAGCTTGCGCCGCTCCTGCGACAAACGACGGCATTCATCGATCCTGGCATAGACGGCAGGATCGGCGAGCGCGCGTTCAAGTTCTCCGAAGCGCGCTTCCAGTTTGCCGATGTACGGGGCGATGTCGTCTGGTGTCATGATAACAAAAATCCGCCGGAGGAAAGCCGGCGGATTGCAGTCGTCGAGGAAGAATTACGCGTTCTTCTTGTAACGGCGGTTGAATTTGTCGATCCGGCCCGCGGTATCGACGAATTTCTGCTTGCCGGTGAAGAACGGGTGGCATTTGGCGCAGATGCCGACGCGGATTTCGGGACGGGTGGA